>JAFEBB010000002.1 GCA_018266075.1 Deltaproteobacteria bacterium
GCAACTACGACAAGAAGTGGGTCACTCGGCCGAAGCCTAAGTGAACAGCATTGGACCTAGACCTCCAGCGGAAACGCTACGCGCAGAGACGTACAACTCATCGGCGGCGGCGCATCGTTGTCGTTGCTGTTCGCGTCGGCGGTCTTCCGGGCCTGGACTGCATCGAACTCGGCTCCTGGAAGAACACATCAAGGTCAACGCCGAGCCCGTTGGCCACCTTCACGAGGGTCTCCAGCGTCAGGTTCTGGCGGCCGCGCTCCACCTTCTGGAGGTACTTCACCGTCACCTCGATGCGCGTGGCGAAGTCCTCCTGTGTGAAGCCGGCCTGCCGGCGCAGCTCCGCGAGCCGGCGCGCGACCTGGAGCTTGACGTTGTCGGGGCGGAGGAGGCGCACGCCACGACCGTGTTCCGGCAGTGCGCACTCAAACACTGCCCTATAGGGCGCCAAGCTGGTACAATGGGGTTCCGCTCGGGGGACCAAGTTGAAGACCCTGTTGACCCTCGCGGTGCTGGCGGCGTCCTGCGCTCAGCCGTCTCAATCCCCGACCACGATCACCGTCCGCGAGCTGGTCCTCGTCGATGAAGCAGGACATCAACGTGGTCGCCTCGCCGTTGAGGACGGGGTGGCCGGCTTGTCGCTGTTCGACGCCAATGGCACTCCACGGGTGGGCATCGCCGCGAATCCGGACGGCTCCGCTGGCATCGCCCTCTTCGACGCCTCCGGAAAGAATCGAGGCGCGTTGGCGATCAAGGCCGACGGCAGCGGCAACCTGGGGCTCGTGGATGCTGCCGGCACTCCGCGAGTGCTGCTCAGCGCCAAGGGCGACGGCACGCCGGTGCTCAGCCTGTTCGACGTGGGTGGTGCGAAAAAATGGTCTGTGTCCACCAGCGGCCCGGCGTCCGGCCTGGAGGGCCGCGCGGTCGAGGCAGGTCGATGAGTCGAGGCTTTGAGGAGCTAGCACTCGAATGCTCCGAGTGCGGCCAGGACAACACCAAGCTCGGGCCCTGCATCAATTGCGGAGCGTTCCTCGTTGAAGGGGCGGTCAAGCAGAAGGTCGGCTTGGCGCCGCCCGCGCCGGAGAAGCCTTGGACCGACCGGGCGTCGATTGGCGCTGAGAGAACCCCGGAGGGCGCGACCAGTCTCCGGGAGCCGGTCTCGGTAGACGCTTCAGAGACACCCGGGTTCGAACGCGGCGAAGGGACAGCCACCTCAGGCGGAGCAAACGCCTACGCGGTCGCGAGCATGATCCTGGCGCTGGTCGCCTGGGCGATGTTGTTGCTCGGCGGTCCGATCCCGATTGCCTGGGCCATCGGAGCGGTGGTCTGTGGGCACGTCGCGCGTCATCAGCGCCCCGGGGACAAGCTCGCCAAGTGGGGACTGATCATCGGGTACGGCTGGGCCGTCTCTTTGGTGGTGGTCATCGCGGGCATAGGCGGGCTCACCGTCTTCGGCAGCGACATCCGCAAAGTCAGGGGCGCCAGCAAGGACGCGCTCGCCACTTCAAGTGCGTCCGCCCATCCTTCGGAGGCGGACTGCAACACCATGGTCGATCACATGGTCGACGTCTTCGAGAGGGCAGGCGACCCAGGCCAAGTCGGAGCTGGTTTCCGTGCCGGACATCAGAAGGCGGTCAGCGTGTGCTTGACGGACGCGACCCAGGCGGACATGGCGTGCATCTTGAGGGCGACCACGCCCGCCGAGATCCAGAGCTGCAACTAGGTCTCGTCTGGTGGGGACGTTGGCTGCTGCGTCCTTGTGCGGGTCCTCTTCCGTCAGTACAATGTGGCTCACCATCACGAGCGCGGGGAGGGGACGGTCCCCACCGATCCGCGCGCCAACCGGCCTCACAGGGCGCGGTGGCAATGGCCGACCGATGGGGAGCGTCATGGCGATTTGGGTGATCCGGCGTGCGGCCTCGGGCGCGCGCGAATTCCTGTACCACAACGTCATCACCCAGCAGTTCCACCTCCTAGGTGCCGTCGGAGACGTACCGCTCGTTGATCTCCTGCTCTGGGTCCTCGACCACGGCGAGCCCAACATTGGCGACTTCATCGTTGTGCCCGGGTCGCGGCCCTTGCAGTTGCTGCCGGCCGAGAAGGAGTAGCTGTCAGCGGACGACCACAACATCAACATCGTGTCGCAGACATCGAACGGGAACTACATGGCCAAGAGGAAGGTGATCTTGCTCGCGATGCCCACGGGCAGTGCAGGTCGAGGCTCCCCCCGGTTCCCTGAAGGCGGAGTGGCTCTCTTCCAAGATTGGCGGTTGGAGCGGAGACGGCGTCTCCGACGGGTTGGTGCGCGGCCTCAGGCCGTTCGGCGAAGACCGGGCGCCAGTGCCTGCGAGTCCACGCGCGACCGCCAGACCCTCGGAGGTGTTTCGGTATACCTTGCATATGAACTTCGAATGCGTCTTGCCGCAGCTCGTCGGGGAGGACTTCCGATGAGCATCGAGGACTCGATCCGCGACGCGCTGGAGCGAGTCGCCCGAGAGGTGCTGGCGAAGCACGCCGTCCCTGCAGACGATCCGCTGCAGCTCCTCGACTCCGCGAAGGTCGCCGAGTTGCTGTGCGTCCAGGAGGACACTGCGCGGGCCTGGCTCGCGTCGGGGAAACTTCCGGGATTCAAGGTCGAAGGTCACTGGCGCGTTCGGCGCGCTCAGCTTGAGCACTACGTCGCCGCCCAGGCCGCGGGCGGCACCACCGCTCCCGACCCCGCGGTAGTCGGGGCGGACCTCGCGCTCGCGATGCGCGGTCACAGAAAGGCAGGCTAGCCATGGGTGTGGTCCGACGGCCCGGCACCAAGAGGCTCTACTTCCGCTTCAAGGACGGCGAGGGCGCCTGGAAGACCCAGCCCTCGGAGTACGTCATCGGCCAGGAGAAGCTCGCCAAGGCGGCGTTCCAGATCGCCGAAGCTGCGGCTGCGGCCGGGCGTACGCCAGCCTTGCTCATGGGCGGCGCGACCAGGCTCGCCGCCTACGTCGAGCACTGGTGCGAGGACCGCAAGAAGCGCGAGGTCTCGTCGGCGCGCGTCGAGCGCACGCACCTGGAAATGCATGTCGTGCCCGTGCTCGGCGCGATGAAGCTTCAGGACATCGACCGCCTGGCGATCGAGGACCTGGTGCAGAAGCTGCGGAAGAAGCCGCGAGCGCCCAAGTCTGCAGCCGAGAAGAAGGGCGAGGTGCAGGTCTCTGAGCCGCTGGCCAACCGCACCGTGCGCAACATCTATGGCACCCTCCACGGGATGATGGAGAAGGCCGTGGCCGAAAGGCTGATCTCGGCCAACCCATGCACGCTGGGGAAGGGCTACTTGCCGCCCAAGAAGGACAAGGACCCCACGTTCCGCCGCCGAGCGGTCTTCGCGCGCGCCGAGCTGGAGCAGCTCCTCTCCGACCAGTGCATCCCCGAGCACCGCCGCGTGACCTACGCGATGCTGTTCCTCACCGGCATGAGGCCGGGTGAGCTGATCGCCTTGAGGTGGCGCGACCACGAGGACGACGCCGAGCCGCTCGGGCGGCTGGTGGTCGCCAAGGCCTACTCGCGCACGCTCAAGAAGGTGAAGGGCACCAAGACCGGCGTCGACCGCGAGATACCGGTGCACCCGACGCTCGCGAAGGTGCTCAGAGCGTGGAAGCTGGAGGGCTGGGAACGCCATCACGGCGCCAAGCCCCAGCTCGACGATCTGGTCATGCCCGGCCCGGAGGGCCAGCAGCTCAGCCCGGACCACCTCTATCGGTTCATGCAGCTGGACCTGGCCGCGGTGGGCTTGAGGCGGCGGCGGCTCTACGACTCCCGCCGCACGTTCACGAGCCTGGCGATCGGCAGCGGCGCGAGCAAGGACGTGCTGCGCTGGATCACCCACGGGGTGAGCCGGGACATCCTCGACGAGTACACCACGGTGCCCTGGCCCGACCTGTGCGCTGCGGTGCTCTGCATCAAGGCCGAGTTGTCCGAAGGCCGCATGCCGGACTCGCAACGGCAGGAGAACCCAGGTCCTCAGAAATCAGCCGTGCAAGCCGCCGTGCAAGTCACGGACGACGAAAACAAAAAGGCCCCAGGTTTCAACAACCTGGGGCCCGAAGTTCTGGTGAGCGCGGAAGGAATCGAACCTTCAACCTATGGATTAAGAGTCCATTGCTCTGCCAATTGAGCTACGCGCCCGCGACAAACGGACCGGCAGAACGGCGCGGACAAGTAATCGATGCCGTGAGCGGTGTCAACGGCGATCCGCGGCCGCCACGGTGAACGACGCGCCCCGGGCCAGGGCCTGACGCACCTCGGGCAGCACCCCGGCCGGGCCGGCGACCACCAGCAGCGCCGTCCGGTCGTCGGGCAGGTGCACGGCCGTGGCGCTCGCCACCCGGCCTCCGCCCAGCGCGATCTCGTACGCCACCTGACCGGAGCCGGGCAGCCCGCGCAGCTCGTCGTGCACCAGCACCGCCTCGCCGCCCTCGGACGCGAGCAGCTCCGAGGCCGCCTCGGCGAGCTTGCCCGGCGTGATCTGGTTCCGCGCGGCCAGGCTCCAGAAGCCGCCCACCGCGCGCGCCGGATCGGCGAACGCGAACGTCTGCAGGCGGCCATCCATGCCCTGGATGGGCAAGTAGACGAGCAGCTGCTCCGGGCGCTGCAGGAGCTCGAAGCCGCTCGGGAGCTGGAGCGCGAGCCCCGGGCCGGTGGCGTGGGGGCCGGGCTGGTTTCGACGCAGCACGCGCACCGTCCCTGCGAAGGTGCACAGCCCGAGCACCGCCACCAGCACCAGGCTGCGTCGCCGCGGGCCGGTGGCGCCGCTCACGCCCGCGAGCACGCCCAGCGGCAGGATGGCCACGGAGATGATGGGAAACGAGGGCAGGGCGTGCCGGCCGAGCCAGAGCCAGGTGGCGGTCTGCAGCGGCGCGGAGACGATGACCAGCGGCCGCGCGAAGCCCGGCGCGACCAGCAGCGCCAGCGCGAGCCCGAGGTTGGCGACGCCGAGCACCGCGAAGCCGGCGGGCTCCGGGCCCATGGGTACGGCGCCGGTGGCGGAGGCCAGCGCGAGCGCGCCCAGGGCGCCGAGCGCGGCCACCATCGTGCCCGGGTGGACCTCGGCGTCGGAGGTGAGCAGGTCGAGGCCGCCGATGCGCGTTCCGAACTCGGCGTCGACGGGCGCTTGCTCGCGGTCGTTGTGCCGCAAGAGCCCGCTCGTGACCTTGAACGCGCGCATGCACTTCGGACAGCGTTCTTCTTCGGCGGCGATCGGCGAGTGCCCGCAGTACGGACACGCCGTCTCGACCGTGTAGGCGCGCTTGGCCACGGGCAGATGCTAGTTCAGTTCCTGGTTCCTCGTTCCTGGTTGTGAGGACCCAAGTGGGCTGCTGCCACGAGCCACGGCTTCACTTCTTCGCGGGCACCGTCGGCGCGAACTGCGCAGTGCGCACCGTCCAGCCCTCGCCGCCGCGGCCGTCGCGCACGACCACGAAGTAGGTCACGTTCTGCGGGCCGTCGGAGGCCTTGGGCGTCCACTTCGAATCGGTGGGGTTGTCGCCCGAGCCGATGTTGGAGCTGCCGCCGGAGCCGAAGCTCGAGAAGCCGCCCGCGGTGGCGAAGAAGTTGTAGCGCCAGCTCTCGTGGAAGCTGATCTCGCCGCCGGTGAAGAGCGGCCGGCTGTAGGCCTCCTCCGCGGCCGTGGGAATGACCGGCGCGATGTCGTACGCGCGCCGGTCGACGAGCACTGGCGGCAGCGTGTCGCTCCAGATGTCGCCGTCGAGGTTCAGCGCGGGGATGTACGGGTTCTGGTTGGGAGTCTGGGACGCGTCGCCGATGAGTACAATCGTGAAGACCAGCCGCTTGTAGCCGTAGACCTCTTCGTCGCCCGCCTTGATGTGCAGCTGCACGGGCACGGTGATGAACCCGCCCGCGCCGAAGTACGGATCGTCCGAG
The DNA here is from genome assembly GCA_018266075.1 of Deltaproteobacteria bacterium. GTDB lineage: Bacteria > Myxococcota > Myxococcia > Myxococcales > SZAS-1 > SZAS-1. Next base: position 5,917 of record JAFEBB010000002.1, read on the forward strand.
AGCGCCGCGGCCATCAGCTCCAGCTTCGGCGTGAAGGTCACCGGCAGCTCCGCCCAGCCGCCGTCGGGCACCAGATCGCCCTCGGAGAGCGCGTAGGAGTTCTGCTCCGTGAGATCGCACCGGCCGCCGTCGCCGAACTTGGCGCAGATGGCGTATTGGTAGTGGATGCTGCGTCCGCCGCCGTCGGGATCCGCGATCAGCGACGTGACCGTGATGGGTTGCACGCTCGAGAGCGCGGCGCTGATGGCAAAGATGGCGTTGGGATCAACGCCGCCGTCCGCGTCGAAGAGCCCGCCGCCGTCGCGGTTGATGGGCAGGTTGAAGACCTGATCGGCCGGATCCGCGCGCTGGGCCAGCAGCCGCAGGTCGTGAACGAGATCTGGCGAGTCGAGCGAGCCGCAGCCCGCGAGCGTCGCCGCGGCCAGCACCGCCAGGATTGCGCGTGCGGGCCGCATCAGAACGAACCTTTCACGCCCAGTGTCGGCAAGAAGGGAATGCCCGGCACCGTCTCCGACGTCTGGAAGCGGTAGTCGTTGATCACGCCCTCCTGGTTGGTCTCGTTGAGCACGTTCTGCACGTCGAGGTACACGCCCAGGCTCCAGCGCTCGAAGAGCCAGCTCTTGTCCACGCGCAGGTCGAGCTGGCTGAACGTCGGCTGCCGCGTCGAGCCCGCCGCGCCGCTGATGGGGTGGTAGCTCTCGGTGTCGGCGTCGAAGGTGGCGCCGACGGTCGGCGTCGCGGGCACACCCGTCGCCAGGCGATAGCGGCCGCCGAGCTCCCAGCCGTTGCCGAACTTGTACTGCGCGATGAGCGTGAGGATGTGCCGCTCGTCGTAGGTCGAGGGCGAGTAGTCGACGTTCGAGTTCGGCCGCTCGTAACTCCACGAGAGCGTGTACGCGATCCACCCGAAGAAGTGCTTGGTGATCTCATGCCGCGCGAGCAGCTCCAGGCCGTACGCGCGCCCCAGGCCACTCGGCGCCACGAGCTGGCGGTGCAACGAGCCGTCCTTCTCCTGGACGATGATGTTGGAGGGCTCGGCGAGGTCGTAGCGCCGGTTGAAGAAGCCGGTGAGGTCGATGTTGATGGCGTCGGTGATTCGCTTCTCCACGCCGAGCGAGCTCTGGAAGGCCCACTGCAGCGGCTCCTGCGGGTAGCCGAAAACCGGGTCGAGGTTCTGGGCACCCGGGCTCTCGTTGTAGATGCCGACCGCGGCCTTCACGGTGAGCGGCTTGTCCTCGCTGCCGAAGTCCTGCCGGATCGTGAGGCGCGGCGCGACGCCGTTCCGCGAGAGGCCGTGCAGCCGGTAGTAGTCGTAGCGGACGCCGGGGAAGATCTTCATGCGCCAGGGCAGGTGGATCTCGCCCTCGGTCCAGAAGCCGTAGTCGAGCTCGTTGATGATGCCGCCCAGCGTCTGCAGCGGCGCGTCGGGCTGCTCGCCGGGGAACGGCCGGTACGAGAGCGGCACCGCGGGGAAGTGCGCGTCATACGTGGAGCGGTAGAGCTCGAAGTCCAGGCCGCTCCGCAAGATGAACCATTTGGTCAAGTCGAGCTGGAGGTTCTCGCGGTGGCCGACGACGACATCGTTGGCGTCGATCTGGAACTGGCCCACGCCGACCGAGAGATCGTCGAGGCCCACGTAGGGCGCGGTGGAGAGCGTGGTGATGCCGTCGTGCCAGATCCACGCGCCCTGCAGGCGCTGGAAGCCCTGGTGGTCGTTGATGGTGAACTGCGCGCCGCCGGGGAGCGCGCCCGGCGCGACGACGGTGAGGTAGTCGTCGGAGCCGAAGAAGAAGAGCTTGAACTTGTTCTTCTTCATGTCCGGCGGCGCGTAGTCCACGCGCAGCTGGTAGTCGTAGTAGACGGGCGCCACGGTCACCGACGCACCCGCAATCGGCAGCGCCACGCCGAGCACGGCGTCGAGGTAGCTGCGGCGCGCCGCGGCCGAGACGCTCAAGCCGTCGGCGATGGGCATCGCCACGTACACGCCGGTGTCGATGAGGTCGATCTTCGCCGAGCCGTGCCACTCGTTCGGCTTGGGCGCGCGGGTCTGCACGTCGACGATGCCGCCGATGGCGCGGCCGTACTCGGGGCCGAAGCCGCCGGGGAAGAAGTCGATGCGGTCGAGGAACTCCGGGTTCACCACGCTCGGTCCGCCGAAGAAGTGGAAGAGCAGCGGGATCTCCACGCCGTCGAGGTAGCTGCCGGTGTCGGTGGGCGCGCTGCCGCGCACGATGAGCTGGCCGGAGAGGAACGGCGCGCGCGCCACGCCAGGCAGGTCCTGGATCACGCGAATGGGATCGCCGAGCGAGCCCGGTACTTTTTCCAGCTCCTCACGATCGAGCGTGTAGCGGTTCACTTCCTTCTGGTCGCGCTGGCTGCGAACGGACGACTCGTAGAGCCCGTACGTCTTGGGCATCACGAAGTAGGTGACGTCGAGCCGCTCGGTCTGCGTGAGGTTCTCGGTCGTGTGGTACAGCTGGTAGTTCGCGGCGCGCACGGTGACGCCCACGTTTCCCGGCGGCAGGTGCAGCTCGAAGTGGCCGTCGGCGTCGGTGACGGCCTCGCCCTTCACGTCGGTGCCTTCTGCTTCGACTTGAGCGCCGGCGACGGGCTTGCGGCTGGCGCGCTCGAGCACGCGGCCGGCGAGGCGAATGGGCCACTGCGGTCCCGCGTCGACGACTTCACCCGCGTCGGTCAGCTCGGGCGGCCCCGCGTCGACCACGGGCGCGGTCCAAACGAAGTGCTCGGTGTACGTGATGCGCACCGGCGCAGGGACGTTGTCGATCTCCGCGGCCGAGAACGTGAACTGCTTCACCGCCGCGACGGCCGCTTCGTCGAAGCCGTGTCCTGCAGGCTGCAGCACCTGGACGTCGGTCACCTTGCCGTCGGCGCCGATGTCCACCTGCATGACCACGTCGCCCTGGAGCTGCTGGGCCTTCGCGTCCTCGGGAAAGATCGGCTCCACGCGCTGCAGCAGTGCGGGCGGCTTGGTGAGCACCGGCGTGTGACCGGCGTCGGGCACTTCCATGTGCTCGGTGGCGCCGCCGTACGCGTCGTCGGCGCGCGCGCTCGCGCTCCAGCCAAGGAGCACGGCCACCACGAGGAGAAGTCGGGCACGAAACACGGGACCGAGAAAATTGAACAAGCGTTCGGTCCGGTCAAGCGACGACGTCGATGCGGTCGATTTTCCCGTCCCGCCGCAGCTCGTGCGCCCGCGAACCGGAAGATTTTCCGAGCGCCGCTTGCACGCTCGCTTCAAGTGTCCGTCGCTTGGGACGTAGCGAAGAGGGCACGCGCGGTGCAACCGCCTTCGAGTCGTCCACGAGGGGAGTGCGCATGCACAGCCGAGGCAAGCAGACCCGGAAGCCGAACCCGCGCAAGAACACCAAGCGCGTGCGCACCACGCTGGGCGAGCTCCTCGCCGCGGCCTACGACGCGACCGGCGGCAAAGCCGAGCGCGCCGCCGAGTTGCTCACGCGCGGCCCGCTCAAGGGCTTCGTGCTCGGGCCGCGCCTGCGGTTCGTGTAGCGCCGAAACCCATCCCCGTCTTCCGCGGGAAGGGAGCGGAGTGGCTGTCAGGTGCGGGACGCCTGCATCGGCCGCACGAACCACGACCCACGGACCACGATCGGGGAAGACCACTCTCGTTTGATCAGCGCTGGTGACCGAGCCGCACCTCCATCTTGGGATGCTCGGCGGCGAGCTGGCGCAGCTTCTCGAGGCTCACGCGGCTCTGGGCCTGGTCGTCGGAGAACGTGCCGGGCTCGACGTCGTTCTCCCAGCCCCAGCGCGTGTGGCACGCGTCGCCGGTCAGAAGCACCGGGCCGTTCGGCGTGCGCACCACGAACGCGACGCTGCCCGACGTGTGCCCCGGCACCCAGAGCGCCCAGACCGAGCCGTCGCCGAAGAGATCGAGCACGCCGTCGAAGCGGCCGCTCGGGTCCGGCTGGAACTGCAGCTCCGAGAGCGCCGGCTTTCCTTCGAGCGCGCGGTCGTTGTTGCCTTGAACGAACATGTTCATGAACGCATGCGAGGTGGCTTCGGCCGGGCCCACGTAGATCGGCGTCGACGCCGGCAGGTCGCGCGCGCCGGCCACGTGGTCCAGGTGCAGATGGGTGAAGAAGACGCCGTCCGGCTTCACGTCCTTGTGGGCGGCCAGCCACTCGCCGAGCGGGGCGTTGAACTTCATCTTCTCCAGGTGCATCACCGACGCGACGATGCCCTGGATGGCGGCCCTGTCCGGGTGATCGCGCAGCGCGGTCTCCACGCCCGTGTCGACGAGGAACGTGCCCTTCGTCGGATGGCGGATCACGTGGAAGAAGATCTGGATGGGCTCGTCGCCATCCTTGAGACCGGCGGCCTTGGCCTTGGGGTTGTCGAGGTTGATGAGCCCCGCGCGCGTGACCTGCCAGTCGGCTGAGGCCACGGTCTCGACACTGGCCGGCCCGGGCTGATCGATGACGGCGAGCATGTCCGCGGTGGAGCGGGGCGTGCCGAAGCTGACCTTCTGTGTGGCGTGGCTGGTGGTGGCGCAAGCGCTCCCGAGCAACGCGACGGCGACGACGAGTGCGTTCTTCATGTCGACCTCCAAGTGATGGGTCAACCGTAGCCATGCGCGAACGGATTGAAATCAGCAGATTCGTCATGGTGTCATGCATCCATGGATATCCCCTGGGACGACGTGCGGCTCTTCCTGGCCGTGGCCGAGACCGGAAGCGTGAGCAGCGCGGCACGCCGGCTTCGCATCGGCCAGCCCACCGTGAGCCGTCGCTTGGCGGCGCTGGAGTACGCGCTCGGCGAGGCGCTCTTCCGGCGCAGCGTCAGCGGGACCGCGTTGACCGCGGCCGGTGAGCGGCTCCTGGCGCCGGCGAAGCGGATGGCGGAGTGGGCGGGCGAGGTTGGGCGCGCGGCGGACGTGACCGATCGCGAGCCGCGCGGGCTGGTGCGCGTGACCGCGGCGCCCTTCGTGGCCGCGGACTTCGTGGCGCCCTTCGCGGCCTGGCTGGCGACCAAGCACCCCGGGCTGCGATTGGAGGTGCTCTGCAGCACCCAGTACCTGGACCTCGGGCGCGGCGAGGCCGACCTCGCGCTGCGTCCGCGCGCGCCGAGCTCGGCGGATCTCACGCTGGTGCGCTCGGTGATGGTGGAGAACGCGGTGTTCGTGGCGAAGTCGCTGGCCGAGCGGCTGCCGCGCAAGCCCAAGCCGAACGAGATCCCCTGGGTCGCGTGGGCGCCGCCGATGGATATGCTGCCGCCCAATCCGCAGCTCGAGCAGATGGTGCCGGGCTTTCAGCCGTCGTTCACCTCGGACAACTACCTCGTGAACCTCGCCGCGGCCGAAGCAGGCGCGGGCGCGATGGTGCTGCCCCGCGTGCCGCACCGCTTCTCGCGGCCGACATCGCTGGTGGCGCTCGATGTCGATCTCGGGCCGTACAAGGTCGCGCCGATGCACCTGGTGTGCGCGCGCTCGGCGCTGGACGTCCCGCGCATTCGAAAGGTCGCGCAGCTGATCGAAGTCGAGATGGCGAAGCTGGAGCGCAAGCCGGGGAAGGCGCGCTAGCGTGCACGTGTGATCGACACCCACTGCCACCTCGACGACGCGCGCTACGACGCCGATCGCGCCGAGGTCGTCGCGCGCGCGAAGGCCGCGGGCATCACGCGGCTCGTGGTGCCCGGCGTCGGGCCCGAGAAGTGGGACGCGCTCGTGGACGCATCGCGCGCGGATCCGTTCATTCAGGCCTGCGCGGGCATCCATCCGCAGCTGCTTCCGGAGCTCGATGCGTCGCGCGACGGCGAGAACCTCGAGAAGCTCGACGCGCGGCTCGTGGCCGGCGGCTGCATCGCCGTGGGCGAGTGCGGCATCGACGGACCTTCGGTCGCGCTGGGTGCGAGCATGGAGCGACAGATCGCCGTGTTCCGCGCGCACCTCACGCTCGCGCGCAAGCACGGGCTGCCGGTCATCGCCCACTGCCTGCGCGCGCATCCCGAGCTGCGACAGGTGCTGGAAGAAGACGGCGTCCCCGAGGCGGGGCTCGAGATCCACAGCTACTCGGGCGGTCCGGAGCTGGTGAAGATCTTTGGGCCGATGGGTTGCTACTTCGGCGTGGCAGGGCCGGTCTCGTACGCGGGCGCGCGCAAGCCGATTGCGACCGCGGCCGCGATTCCCTCAGACCGATTCCTGCTCGAGACCGACGCGCCGGATCAATCGCCGACGCCACTTCGCGGCCAGCGCAATGAGCCAGCGAACCTGATTCACGTCGCCACGGCGCTCGCAAACGTTCGCGGCGTGCCGCTCGCGGAGCTGGTTGCCCAGGCTTCCGCGAACGCACGCCGCTTGTTCCGCAAGCTGCCGTCCGATTAGGCGGTCGCGTCGAGGGTGACGGTGGTGACTGCGGCGCTCGGCGGGGTGACCGTCGTCGACTCGAGCGTGCACAGCGCCAGGTACGCCATCGCCACCGGCATCGCGATCACCGTCAGCACCGCGCTGAAGCTGGAGGCCAGCGCGCAGGCCACGATGATGAGGCTGTTGAGCAGCGTGGCCACGTAGTCGTCGGGGCGGTGGAGCTGGTGGTAGCTGTCGGCGAGGGCCTGGAACACCGGCTGGCCGCGCGCCACGTACGTCGCCGCGTGGAACCAGGCGATGGCGAGCAGCACGCCGGGCACCACGCACATCATCAAGCCAATCGCGACGCCAATGGTCATCACCGATGCGAGCCCCCAGGCCGGCAAGAAGGTGCTCGTCCGCTCGTAGGTGGTCTTCCAGTTCAGCGGACGCTTCTGGTCCAGGGCGTCGTGAATTTCGCCGAGGAGGTTGATGGCCACCCAAGGTCCCGGGATGACCAGGGCGAAGCCCAGGCAGACGATCAGCGAGCCGAGCACCAGGCTGGCCGCGTTGGTCGTGAAGAAATCCCAGGCGCGCTTGAAACGACGGTCGATTTGGGTGTCCATTGTGCCTCCCATGCACCACACAGCCCTTCCTACGCAGCCGGCCGAGCCGAATTTCAAGCTGCACCGCCGCTTCGACCGCGCGGCCCGACTCTTCGGAGAGCCCGCAATGGCGCGGCTTTCCCGCGCACACGTGGCCGTCATCGGGCTCGGCGGCGTGGGCAGCTTCACCGTCGAGGGGCTGCTGCGCTCGGGCATCGGCGCGGTCACGCTCATCGACTTCGACAAGGTCTGCGTCACCAACACCAACCGCCAGCTGCACGCGGTGCACGGCGCGGTGGGCAAGTCGAAGGCGATGTTGATGGCGGAGCGCGCGCGCGCGATCAACCCGCTCGCCGAGGTCAACGCGATCGAGGAGTTCTATCGCGCGGACGTCGCGGAGCAGCTCGTGCCCGAGGGGCGCTTCGACTTCGTCGTCGACGCCATCGACAACATCAAGGCCAAGCTGCACCTGCTCGCGCGCTGCGTGCAGCTGCGGATTCCCGTGGTGTCGAGCATGGGCGCGGCGGCGCGGCTGGATCCGACGCTCGTCCGCGTGGCGGATCTCTCGGAGACGCACTCGGACGCCATGGCGCGCGACGTCCGCAAGTTCCTGAAGGTGAAGTACGGCGTGGACACCTCGCAGCGCACGGGCATCCAGGCGGTCTTCTCACTGGAGCGCCGGCGCGATCCGGAGCCCATCGGCTACGACCACGAGGGCTTCCAGTGCGTCTGCCCCCAGGGCGACAACGAGTTCCACACCTGCGAGAAGCGCGCGTCGATCGACGGGACGGCCGCGTTCGTGACCAGCGTCTTCGGAATGACCGCGGCCGGCGTGGTGGTGCGCGCGCTGGCGGCGCAGGCGCAGCGGCCGCAGGTTCGTTAACCGGATTGTTAAGCGGTCAGGGCAGGCCCTGCACCGGCGACGGCTCCATGCCTTGCTCGGGCAGCATGGAGAAGACGGCGTCGTCGAGCATGTCTCCGGCGAGCGCCTCGCACGTCGACGGATCCAGGAGCGTCCGCGCGCGCGGGAAGATCTGGCCTTCCAGCCGCTCCAGGTGCCCCCGGTACAAGGCGTCGAGCGAGGCCACGGCGTCGGCGAACTCGGCGTGCGCGCCGTCGTAGCTGCCCGCCACGGCCGCCCGTGCGCCCAGCGCCGCCCGCGCGTGCAGCGCCTCGGCGAGCACGCGATCGCGCGAGAGCGAGCGGCAGGCGAGGGCCAGCTCCTGGTCGCCCGGCGAGGCCTGGAGCAGCCGCGGGAAGAGCAGCTCGTCCTCCTCGCGGAACGGGTCGTCGGCGGCGCGGGCGAAGAACTCCAGCGCCTCGGCCAATCCGCGCAGCGCGCGGGAGCGGGTCTCCACATCGGGGTCGCGCAGGTGGCCCGCGGCGAACCAGAGCGCGCGGAGCTTGGAGAGGTGTCGGCGCAGGCTGGTCGCGAGAAGGCCCAGCGGGTCCTTCTCGTCGGGGACGCGCACCGCGATCTGCAGCAACATGGTCGGCTCCCACTCACTGGGGGCGGTTGCCCACCCACCTGCTCCACGCCCAACACCTGAGCCAAGACGTATGCGGGAAGTTAGGCACGCGCGTTCGCGAGGGAAGCCTGGGCCCACCCGTCGCTCGTGAGCCCGCAGACTCCGCCCGGGCGAACGCGCGAGCCGCCGCCAGCCCGCGCGCTGTGCTCTAATCCAGGAATGCGTGTTTTATCGGCAATCGTTTTGGCGCTGCTCGCGCTCGGCTGTTCCAAGAGCCCCGGCTCGACCGATGGTGGTCCGCTCGACGGCGGCACAGCCGACGGCGGTCCGCTCGATGGCGGGAGCGTCGTGTGCACCGTGGGAGCGCCCGCGCCTGTCTCTGCGGGCACGTTCTGCGATCAGTTCATTGGCGCGCTCTGCGACGAGGCGATCCGTTGCAAGTTCATCGGCCTGAGCCGCGACGCGTGCATCGGCACGTACCAGACCGGCGTTCCAGAGTGCGACCGCGGCGTGCTGGCCTCTGGCGGCGTGGACGTGAGTCCCGCTGCGGGCTGCTGCCTCGCTGCGATTCAGGCCAACGACTGCACCGGCGCCGCGTTCTCGCGGATGCAGGAGACCTGCAACGGCAGCGCGCTCTTCGTCCCCAAGCTCGCGCTCGGCGCCGCGTGCACCCTCGACGAGGAGTGCATCCCCGCCGACGGCGGCAGCACCGGCTGCTATCGCGGCGAGACCTGGACGAGCTGCGGCGGGACCTGCACCAACGGCCAACCCGTCGGCTCGCCCTGCGACGACTTCTACCCGGGCGCGCAGTGCCTCTCGGGCTGGTGCCGGATCGATGCGGGCTACCAGGGCGTGTGCGCGCCCTTCACCGCGCTCGGCGCCGCGTGCAGCGGCCCAACCTGCGACGCGGATTCGTTCTGCGACACGACGCAAGCGCCGGCGGTCTGTGCCCCGCGCATGGCGATGGGGCAGGCGTGCGCGAGCGAGAGCTGCGTCGCGGGCTTGCATTGCAGCAGCGGCACCTGCCGAGGCGCCGCGGGGGACGGCGGCGCGTGCGATCCCAACGACGCGCGGAGCTGCAGCTACCCGCTCGGCTGCTACGGCGGGATCTGCAAGCCGGCCCAGTACCTGCCGGGCGACGCCTGCTCGATGGACGGCGGCAACCCATGCGCCGATTCGCTGTGCACGCCAAGCGCGAGTGGGGACACGTGCCAACCGTTCCCCGGCCTCGGCGAGCCGTGCACCGAGTTCTGCACGTCGCCCTATCAGTGCACGGCAGGCGCGTGCGTCGCTCTGGCGGACGTGGGCGAAGCGTGTTCGTCGCTGCAGTGCCGGTGGGGGCTGTACTGCGCGTCGGGCACGTGTGTGGCCGACCCGGACCTGGGCGAGCACTGCGGCGATCCCGGCTCGATGTGCCGCACCGGTTACTGCGATGCCGCGAGCCAGACCTGCAAGCCCTGGCAGGCTCCGTTCGGCCCATGCACCGATGACCTCCAGTGCGCCGACGCTTATGACGCCAACCTCTGCCGCGACATCCCGCCGGATGGCGGCTCGGGTTACTGCAACACCTGCGAGCCGCTGAATTGAATGAGAGCTCTTCTTGTCATCGCAGCGATCGCCTTGGCGATGGGCTGTTCGAAGCACCCCGCGGCGACGGATGCCGGTCCGCTCGTGACGTGCCCGGTGGGACCGCCGGTCGCGATCTCCACGAGCACGTTCTGCGATCAGTTGACCGCCGCGTTCTGCGACTACGAAATCCGCTGTAAGCAGGTCGGGGTGCCGCGCGACGTGTGCATCTCCAACAGTGAAGGCAGTCCGGAGTGCACCCGAGGCTTGCTTGCGAGAGGAACCGTCGCCGTGAGTCCTTCGGCGGGTTGCTGCCTCGCGGCCCTCCAGGCGGACGACTGCAGCGGCGCGGGGTTCGCGAGGATTGAGGAGCTGTGCGGAAGGTCGCTCTTCGTCCCCAACCTGGCGCTGGGCGCGGCGTGCACCTCCGACGAGGAATGCATCCCTGCCGATGGCGGTACCACCGCCTGCTATCGCGGCAGCACGTGGACGTCTTGCAGCGGGACATGCTCAAGCGGGCAGCCGCTCGGCGCTGCTTGCGATGATTGGCCCGGTGGCCAGTGCCAGTCGGGCTGGTGCGACGCCGGCGTGTGTCAGCCGTTTGTCCCGCTCGGTGGCGAATGCGCGAACGCTCAGTGCAACCCCGATGGTTGGTGCCAGACGGGATTGTCGCCCCCTGTCTGCGTGAAGCGAATCGCTGCCGGCCAGCAGTGCTGGGGCGACGAATGTGTGGTGGGTACGCATTGTGCGAACGGGGTCTGTCGAACCGCGGCCGGTGACGGCGGGGCATGCGATGAAACCGACCCCGCTGCCTGCGTGGCTCCTCTCAAGTGCTACGCCGGAATCTGCCAGCTCTACCCGTACGCAGCCGGCGAGGCCTGCCCGACCGACGCCGGCGTCGTCTGGTGCGACGCGTTCGGTTCGCTGTGCACGGCCGTCCCGGATGGAGGTGCGGCCTGCCTTCCGGCGCCTGGCCTGGGCGAGGCGTGCACGCAGATCTGCGCGCCCTGGTATTCGTGCACGGGCGGCACATGCACCGCTCCAGCGGGCCTGGGCGATTCGTGCTCGAGTCAACCGTGCGGCGGATTTCTCTACTGTGCGTCGGGGACCTGCGCGCTCGAGCCCAAGCTGGGCGAGCCCTGCAACGACGCAGGCCCGATGTGTCTCGCCGGCTTCTGCGACGTCGACAGCGGGATTTGCACGGCCATACAGCCGCCCTTCGGTCCCTGCACCGAAGACGTGCAGTGCATTGGCGCAGGTACACCCGGTTACTCGGGCTTCAATTGCCGCGGCGTCCCGCCTGACGGCGGCTCGGGCTACTGCGACACCTGCGAGCCGCGCTAGGGGAATCAGAACTTGGCGATCACTTCCGCGCGCCCGCCCTCGAACGCCGGGAAGTTGCGGCACACGCCGTTGACGCACTTGATGCCCGCGCGCTGGCCGCCGATGAAGAGCCGCACGAGCACGTTCGACGTGATTTGCCAGGTGCCGCTCACGTTCTCGTAGTGCGGGCGGATCGCCTCGGGCGCCTCGGTGTAGTACTCGAAGCCCAGCGCCGCGCTGAACAGCTCCGCGCGTTTGAACGACAGGTAGGCCTGGCCCTCGGTCCACACCAGCTGCTGATACGAGGTGTGGTCGTTGTGGCGCTGGTGCTGGCCGTCGAGCTCGATGGAGTAGGGCCCGGTCAGCCACTGGTTCACGTCGTACTCGAGGTGGGTGTTGTCCTCGAACACGCTGCCGTTGTACCCGGGGTTCGTGTAGCGCTGCAGCCGCCGTCCGCCCGAGAACGCGGCGCGCGAGTGCTGATCCTGCCAGTGCAGCTCGATGCCCGCGTACGGATCGTAGATGTCCACGGTGAGCACGCGATCGTGGAACACGGCCATCGACACGTACGGGTTCACGTTCGGCGACACGGCCCAGTCGACGCGCACGTGCGGACCGGTGGTGTCCGAGTTGTCGAGCACGGCCTGGTACACGCGCTCCAACGTGGGCGGGGCGTTGTAGAAGTTGGAGAGCGCCAGCTCCGGTACGGCCAGCGGGTCGAGCGAGGTCTTGAGGGGCGCGAAGTGACGGTAGTTCTTGAACTCGGCCAGCACCGTGACCGGCCCGAAGTAGGCCGTCCCCGCGGCGTAGAAGGCAGTGGGCAGGGGCGTGATGTCCTGGTCGAGGTAGTGGCCCAGCTGCTGGGCGTACTCGAAGTAGAGGTTCCCGTGGCCCCAGAGGTCGGGGAACTCCAGCGTGCCGGAGTAGGTGATCTCCCGGTCGTGCGTGGACGACACCGGGATGTCCTCGACCAGGTTCTGCGTCGGAAAGGCATAGCGGACGAAAGAGACATCGGCGCCGGGCACCACCCACTTGCCGAAGCGGTACTCCGCGCGTGCGCCAGCGATCACGTCGCCCGGGTCGTCGGCCTCGCGACCAGTGCCGGTGTCCACGTTCATGATGTTCGCGTAGCCGGCCACCACGTTGGCGTTGAGCCCGGCCACGTGGCCCGTCACCGACGCGCCGCGCAACGTGGTGTCCACGCCCAGCTCGTCGTACTTGCGAATGGCCAGCACCAGCCCACGCCCGTAGGTGACGTAGAAGTCGCCGAGCGTCACCTCCAGTTGCCGCGAGTTGTAGGCCACGTTGATCTTCTCGAGATCGATGCGGTCGGCGTAGCGGTTCTGCAGGAGCAGGGCGATGCGCTCGTCGCCGGGCGCGGCCACCGGCTGGTGAAAGAAGAGATCCGAGTCGATGCGCAAGAGCGCGGTGAAGTCGCCCCACGAGCCGTCGGCCTGGAAGCGGTTCAGCCAGTCCACGTAGTTGGAGCCCGTGGGGTCGTAGCTCTGCGTGCCCGGGAGCGTGCCGTTGTCGAGGTGGTACGCCGTCGCGCCGTACTCGGTGAAGTTCAGGTGCAGCGGCTGCTGGCCCAGCGTGAGGTCAATCGCCTCCGCGCGCGCCGCAACGACGAGGATGAAGCCGGCAAGAATCGCCTTCGTCAGGTTCACGGCGCGGCCGCAGGGGGCGTCGTCGCCAGCAGCGTCTCCAGCTCGGCCTCGAGCGCCTTCTCGGCGCCCGGCTCGTAGCCGGCCTTCTCGCTGTGGATATGACCCCCGCGGTCAATCACCACCGTGTACGGCGCGTTCTTCTGCCGGTTGTAGAGCGCCGCGGCCTTGGTCTCCGAGTCGAGCAGCACCGGGAAGGTGAAGCCCGAGCGGTGCGCGAACGCCGCCACCTGCGACATCGTGGTGGGATCGTCCATCGCCAGCGCCAGCACCGTGAGGCCCTGGCCCTTGTGCTTGGCGTAGAGCTCCTGCAGGTGCGGCAGCTCCGTCTTGCAGGGCTCACACCACGTGGCCCAGAACGAGAGCACGATCACGCCCTTGCCCAGGTAGTCGCTGAGGTGCACGGTCTCCCCGTCCACCGTGTTGAGCGCGAAGTCGGGCAGCGCCGTCGCGTTGGCCGCCGGTGTCGAGTCCGCGACAGCGCCCGTGGAGGCAGTCGTGGCGCAGCCCGCGCAGAGCGCGAGGACGAGCAGGAGGGAGCGGTTCATGTGAAAGGCCGGGTGCTTCGCGGTCTTGCGGCTACTGGTTCAGCCGCGCTTCCCACGAGTTGGTGATCTTGCTGTCGTCGAGGCCGTACCAAGCGTCGAGGATGGTCATGCTGTTCAGGTCGATGACGAGGTTGGCCGGGAACGCCGACTGCGGGATGGAGCCGAACACCTGGCCGTCGAGGTCGCCGGCCAGGCCCGACTGCACCTGGTGCGCGTTCATCCACTGATCCACGTCGGCCTGCGTCGGCGAGGCCGCGTTCGACTCGTGGTAGTTCTGCACCAACACCGTCACGTACAGGCCGCCCTTGGAGAGCCACTGGCCCACGGCGGCGGAGTTGGTGGCGTCGCTGTTGAGGCCGTACTCCTCCGCCTCGGAGTTGCAGGGGCCGCACCAGCCCGCCGCGAAATCGAGCAGCAGGTAGCGGAAGCCGTTGCCATTGGCGTCCTTGAAGTTGCGGATGTCCTGCAGGCTGAAGGTGTTGAAGCCGGTGACGCTGTTGATGGGCACGCCCGAGCTCGGCGTGACGTAGCCGTGGAAGGTGTAGTTGCTGATCACGTGGTTGATGGTGACCGCGTAGCCCGAGCCGGTGGGCGCCGGATACGTCTCGCGGCCGGGGACGCCGGTGGTGCCGCCGGTGGACCCGCCCGTGCCGGTGCTGCCGCCCGTGGTGCTGCCGCCGGTGGTGCTGCCGCCCGTGTCGGTGCCGGTGGTGCCGCCGGTGGTGGTGCCGCTGGTGCTGCCGCTGCTGCCAGAGACGACGTTGCTGCCGCAGCCGACGGCGAAGAGCACAGCGAAGACGAGGACGGGGAGCTTCATGGGTTTCTCCTGGGCCAGGGCGGATTAGCTGCGCGCGCGATGCAGAGTCAAGGGACCGGCCTGCGGGCCGAGGCTCTTACCACTTTATCGCCTCCAAGATCTCAGGACCATGGCTCGGCTGCCTGCTTGGGTTGCGGAATTTTCGACTGCCCCCGGCGCCCACTTGCGGAAGGAACTTCAGTCCGAGGCACCGGGAAGATGTGCCGGGTCGAGGCGGTGGCGCTGGCATCGGCGTTGCTGTCTCTCTGGGAGGCGGCGTCGAGGGGGCGATGGGACTTCGGGCGGCGATGGTCGTGGCGGGTGCGGTGCCTCCGCAGGCGCTGGCTGGCGCTGTCGTTCGCCGAACGCTCGGGGCCCTGCGGCGCGCGCGCAACCGCCTCCTTCCGCCGGTGGATGACGCGGGGCTCCTCGGGGCCTTCGGGGCGCGCGACGTCGCCGAGCTGACGCAGGTGCTGGCGCGGCCGCGGCTCGCGGCGCACTGGAGCGATGCGGGGCGCGCCGAGGCGCTGCGCGTGATTTCCCAGCGTGATCCCGATTTTCGCGACCGGGTGCTCGCGCGCGCCCAGTCGATCGTCGACGGCGAGCTCGAGGTCTTCGGCCGGCGGATCCGCTTTCCGGATCAGCACGTGCGCTGGTGCGCGGATCCCATCGCCGGCGTCGCGTTTCCCGCGCGCGGACGGCCGTCGTTGCTGAGGGCAGGCCGCGGCGATCCCAAGCGCGTCTGGGCGCTCTCGCGCATGGACTGGGCTGTCGCGCTCGCCCAGGGCGCGTGGCTGGCCGAGCCCGAGCGCGGCCAGACGTTCACGTCGACGTTCGTCGCCCTCGCGGATTCGTTCTTTCGCGAGGTGCCTCCGGGCGAGGGCATCCACGCGGCGAGCCCGATGGAGGTCTCGCTGCGGGCCATGAACCTGGCGCTCGCGCTCTGCATGATGCGCGCGCGCCTCGACGACGGCGCGTTCCTGCTGCGTGCGCTGCGCCACCTCGCCGAGAGCGCGCGCTTCGTGCACGCGAACCTCGAGGACGGCGGCGCCGTGCCCAACAACCACCTCGTCGCGGATTGCGTGGGCCTGCTGCACGTGGCGCTGTTCTTCCCCGAGCTGCCCGGCGCTTCGGATTGGCGTGGGGTCGCGCTCACGCGGCTGGCCAACGAGGTCCCCGCGCAGGTGCTGCCCGACGGGATGGGCTTCGAGGCCTCGACGGGCTACCACCGGCTGCTCCTCGAGCTCGTGCTCGCGGCATTCCTGATTTCGCGCGCGGCAGGTGACTCGCTCGCGGCGGAGCTCGCGCCCACGCTGCACCGGATGTTCCTCGCCGCGCGCTGCGTCCTGCACGCGGACGGATCCGCGCCGCAGATCGGCGACAGCGACTCCGGTCGAGCGCTCGCGCTCGCGGATCGCGCGCCGCTCGAGCACGGCTACCTGCCAGCGCTTGGCGCGGCCCTCTTTCACGACGCGCGGCTCCAGGCGCCGGACGCTCAGCTTCCCGATGAAGCGCGTTGGCTCCTGGATCGCGCCGAGCTCGAAGGCTTCCATACGCTCGCGCCCACGTCGCAGGGCTCCGCGAGCCTGCCGGACTTCGGACTGGCGGTGCTGCGTCGCGGGGAGACCACGCTCACCCTGCGCGCTGGGCCGACGGGGCAGCGCGGCGTGGGCGGTCACGGCCACAACGATCAGCTCGCCATCACCCTGCACCACGGCGACGCGCCGCTCATCGTCGATCCGGGCACCTGGAGCTACCTCGGCGATCCCGCGGGACGCGATCGCTTTCGAAGCACGGCCATGCACGCGACCGTTCAGGTGGACGGGCTCGAGCAATCGCCGCTCCTCGAAGGTCGGCCGTTCGCGCTGCCCGATCTCGCGGGCGGAAGGCTCGTTCGCGTGGAGCGCGGCGAGTCCGTCGAGCGCGCGGAGGCGAAGCACGTCGGCTTCTTGCCGGTGCACGTGCGGCGAACGGTGTGGCTCGCCGAAGCGGCCGCGCTCGTGGTGGACGACGTGCGTGGGCCAGGCGTGCACCGCTTGGTGTCGCGCTTTCCCTTGGCGAACGAGGAGGCGCGCATTCGCCCATTGAACGAGGCCGAGCGCGCGCGGCTCGCGCAGCTGCCGCAGCACGCGAGGTGGGACGTCGCACGAGGCGTGGAGCTGGGGCCCGTCGATGCGCCGCGCGCGATCTGGGTCGCGCCGGAGGGCGGCACGCTGCACCTCGCCGAGAGCGCGTACTCGCCCGGCTACGACGAGCGAATTCCGACGTTGTGCATCGAGCTCGAGCTGCACGTCGTGCTGCCCGTGCGGCTCGCGGCCGCGGTGCTGATTTTGACGACAAGGGGAGGGCGACCAACATGCGCATGATGAAGACGACGCTCCTGGACCGCATCCAGGCGCGCGAGGCCCGGGTGGGCGTGGTGGGGCTGGGCTACGTGGGGCTGCCGTTGGGCATGGCCTTCGCGGAAGCGGGATTTCCGGTGGTGGGCCTCGACGTCGACGCGAGCAAGGTCGAGAAGGTCACGCGCGGCGAGAGCTACATCAAGCACATCCCCAGCGCGCCGCTTGCCAAGCTTGCGAAAGAGAAGAAGCTCACCGCGACGACGGACTTCAGCAAAGCGAGCGAGCTCGACTGCCTCATCGTCTGCGTGCCCACGCCGCTCACCGCGCAACACGAGCCGGACATGAGCTTCATCATCGCCACCGCCGAGGCGCTCGCGCCGCACGTGCGTGCGGGCCAGCTCTTCGTCCTCGAGAGCACCACCTATCCGGGCACGACCGACGAGGTGTTTCGTCCGATCCTCGAGCGCGGCGGGCTCCTGGCCGGTCGCGACTTCCACCTCGCCTTCAGCCCCGAGCGCGAAGATCCGGGAAACGCGCGCTTCCAGACGACGACCATCCCCAAGCTCGTCGGCGGCCATACGCCCGCATGCGCGGAGGCGGCGTGTGCGCTCTACGGCTCGGCGCTGCAGAAGGTGATCCCCGTCTCGAGCACGCGCGTGGCCGAGCTGGCCAAGCTGCTGGAGAACATCTTCCGCTGCGTGAACATCGCGCTGGTGAACGAGCTGAAGATGCTCTGCGACCGCATGAACCTCGATGTCTGGGAGGTGATCGACGCGGCCTCCACGAAACCGTTTGGTTATATGCCGTTCTATCCGGGGCCCGGGCTGGGCGGGCACTGCATCCCCATCGATCCGTTCTACCTGACGTGGAAGGCGCGCGAGTTCGAGTTCCAGACCAAGTTCATCGAGCTCGCCGGCGACATCAACATCCACATGCCGCACTACGTGGTGCAGCGCACGATGCACGCGCTCAACCAGCAGAAGAAGGCGCTCAACGGCGCGCGCGCGCTGGTGCTGGGCGTGGCCTACAAGAAGGACGTCGACGACATGCGCGAGTCGCCGAGCTTGCGGGTGATGGAGCTGCTCAAGGCTGAGGGCGCGCAGGTGAGCTACCACGATCCGTTCGTGCCCATCGTGAAGCCGGGCCACGAGCACAAGCTCGACATGAAGAGCGTGCCGCTCACGCGCGAGGCGCTCGCCAGCGCCGACGTGGTGCTCGTGCTCACCGACCACTCGGTCATCGACTACGCGGACGTGGTGAAGAACGCGAAGCTGGTGGTCGACACGCGCAACGCCACGCGGAAGGTCACCGACGGCCGCGACAAGATCGTGAAGGCCTAGCCTGCTGACGGCACCATGATGGTCGCTGCGTGTCCCTGGGCGCGCAGCGAGCCGATGTACTGGTCGGGCGCGTCCGCGGCGACGGCCTTGCGCGCCTCGAGCAGCATCAAGCAGCGAAGCACGAGATCCACCGAGCCGTACACGTGCTCGGCGATCAGCGCGAGATGCACCAGCTGCTCGTTGCTGAGCGCCTCGGGATGGATGAAGTCGCGCACGTAGACCACGTCGGCCTCGAGGAGCTGCTGCACCGGCTTCTTGGGGCCTTCGTCGTGCAGATACAAACCGATCGGCCAGTGCTTCACCGCCGCGAAGCAGTGCGGCAGAAAGCCCATGCCGCGCAGCTCCTGGTCGACCTGCGCGAAGGTGGCCTGGTTCTCGTAGAGCGTGAGGAACGAGACCTCGGTCTGGATGGCGACGGCGCTGGCGAGCTTCTTCGTCGCGCCGCGGAACACGGAGACCTCGGCGCCCTGCACGTCGATCTTGAGCAGATCGAGCGCGCTCACTTCTTCGACGTCGTCGAGCCGCTTGGTCGGAATCTGAAGCTCCTTCTCGACGTGGCCGAGGTAGTCGAGGAACGGAAATGCGGCGAGCGTCTTCTTGTCGGGCGTGAGCAGGCTGGTCATCCCCGACGCGCGGCAGATGTGCAGCGTGTGCGTGCCACCATCGCCGATGGCGTAGGGCAGGTAGCGCTCGTGCGGACCCTTCGCGGCCTGCAGCTTGGCGAGCGCCTCCGCTTGCGGCTCGAAGCCCACGACCTCGCAGAGACCCTGGCCGAGCATCGGCTTGTAGGGCGGATCGCCGTCGATGGGGTTGGCGCCGATGTCCACCACGCGCGTGAGCCGCGCGGGCTTGAGCAACGCGTGGAGGATGCTTCCGGCGACGGGCTTGGGCGCCGCGGGCTTGAACGCACCCTTGAGCTTGTCGAAGAGGGCCATGGAGGCGGATGGTAGCGGAACTGCTGGGGGCTGGGGGCTGGGGGCTGGGGACTCGGGGCTGGTCTGTTCGATCTTCCCGAACTGGCACATTTGGTCAGACCAGTTGCAAGGCATGCTCTCGCTCATGAACGCCTTCCCCATCACCCTCTCTGGCCAGCGCGTCCGCCTCGAGCCGCTCGCGATCTCGCACGTGGACGCGCTCTGGCGCGCTGCGAGCGAGTCGGCCGAGAACTACAAGCTCACCAGCGTGCCCGCGAGCGAGCCGGCCATGCGCGCCTACGTCGAGACCGCGCTCGCCGACACCGCCAAGGGTCTGTTCGTGCCCTTCGTGACCGTGGATCTGGTGCGCGATCGGGTCGTCGGCGCCACGCGCTTCGCCACGCTCGAGCGATGGAGTTGGCCGAAGCCGCCCGCCGATCCGCGACCGCTCTTCGACGGCGTGGAGATCGGCTGGACCTGGCTCGCCGCGAGCGCCCAGCGCACCCACGTGAACAGCGAGGCCAAGCTGCTCATGCTCGCCCACGCATTCGAGACCTGGCGCGTGCGCCGCGTGATGCTCAAGACCGACGCGCGCAACTTTCGCTCGCGCAACGCCATGCTCCGCATCGGCGCGAAGTTCGACGGCGTCATTCGCGCGGCCATGCCCGCGTTCGACGGCGGCATCCGCGACAGCGCCTACTTCAGCATCCTCGAGAGTGAGTGGCCCGAGGTGAAGGCGCATCTGTCGAAGCTCGTCAGCCGTGGCACTTCTTGAACTTCTCGCCGCTGCCACACGGACACGGATCGTTCCGGCCGATGACGACCGGTGACACCCGCCCGTCGCCGCCGACGTAGTTCCATCTTCCTTCGCGTCGTTCGAAGCGAGACCGCTCGCGCAGCTCCTGCAGCTTGCCCCCCTCGACGAAGCGCGCGCGGAAGGTCACGAAGCCCTCGCTGTCGGTTTCGCCGCCGGCCTCTTTCGACTCGACCACGAGCCCAAGGAACTTCGCCCGCGAGCACCACGCGGCGATGCCAGCTCGATCGCTGTCGACGCCCGTGCTCGCGAGAAAGTCGACCACGCCCGTGGCGTACGCGGCGTAGCGCGCGCGCATGAGCGCCTCGGCCGTCGGTGGCGCGGCGCCGCGGTGGTAGCGGCCGCAGCACGACTCGAGCGCGCTTGCGCTTCCGCACGGACAGTTCATGCGTCGAAGCTTAGGCGCGTTTCCGCGGCTGGATTAGTGTCTCGCGGCCCGCGGGATGAAACCCGCGCGCCTGGCCGTTGTCTGGCCTCTCGCCCTGCCTGGAGCCTCGAATGATGCTGCACGCGCTGCTCGCTGCCTCGCTCGTCGCGCAGGCGAGCCCCACGCCACGCGAGGGGTCGGTGACGCTCGCCGACCGCACCCAGACCACCCTCGATGCAATGGACGCCGAGCTGACGCGCTCCATGAAGGAGCTCAGGCTCGAGGGCCATGAAGCGCCGTATTTCATCAGCTACGCGGTGTACGACCACGACACGCGCATCGTCGACGCGCACTACGGCGCGCTCTTCAACGACGACTCGCACCAGGAGCGCCGGCTCTACGTCGACGTTCGCGTGGGCAGCTACGACTTCGACAGCTCCGGCACGGATCCGATGATGGACTTCGATCTCTCCGCGCCGGATCCCGGCTACGAGGTTCGTCGCGAGGGCCCGCTCGACGGCGATCCTGCGGCGCTCCGCAACGCGCTCTGGCTGCTCACCGACGACAAGTACAAGAAGGCGCTCTCCACCTATCTCAAGAAGCGCGCAAAGCAGGTCTACAGCGTGGAGGACAAGAGCGAGGCGGCGGCGTCGTTTTCGAAGGAGCCGCCGTCGAAGCACATCGACCCGCCGCAGGCCTTCACCTTCGATCACACGCGCTGGGCCGAGCTCGCGCGCAAGCTCTCCGCAGCGTTCAAGGCGCATCCCGAGATCTTCGACTCCGACGTGAAGATCGATGCCGATCGCCAGGTGCGCTACTTCGTCTCCAGCGAGGGCACGCGCGTCTCCACGGTGAGCACGGTCTTCGGCATCCACCTCGACGCCGTCGCGCGCGCCACGGATGGCCAGCTCCTCGAGGATGGCCGCGATGTGTACGCGCCTGTCGAGGACGGCCTGCCCGACGAGGCCAAGCTGCAGAAGATGGTCGACGAGGTGATCACCGAGCTGGTGGCGCTGCGCAGCGCGCCGGTCGTCGATCCGTACACCGGGCCCGCGCTCCTCGCGCCCGAGGCCACCGGCGTGCTCTTCCACGAGGCCGTCGGCCATCGCCTCGAGGGCGACCGCCAGGACGACGACACCGAGGGCCGCACCTTCAAGGGCCAGGTGGGCCACGCCATCCTGCCTGCGTTCATCAGCGTCGCCGACGACCCCACGCTCGCGCGCTCGGGGCCGCAACCGCTCAATGGCTTCTACGGCTACGACGAGCAGGGCATCCCCTCGACCCGCGTGCAGCTCGTGGATCACGGCGTGCTCAAGGGCTTCCTGCTCTCGCGGCACATGGTGAAGGGCTTCTCGCACTCCAACGGCCACGGCCGGGCGTCGGTCGGTCGCCAGCCCGCGGCGCGCATGGCGAACCTGGT
Source organism: Deltaproteobacteria bacterium (assembly GCA_018266075.1). Classification (GTDB taxonomy): domain Bacteria; phylum Myxococcota; class Myxococcia; order Myxococcales; family SZAS-1; genus SZAS-1. Next base: position 27,407 of record JAFEBB010000002.1, read on the forward strand.
GGTCACCAGCGAAGGGCAGGGCGCGCTGAGCTGGGCGGAGCTGAAGAAGAAGCTCATCGAGACCGCGAAGAAGCAGGGCAAGCCCTACGGCCTCATCATCCAGGACATGACCGGAGGCAACACCAACACCTCGGGCTCGGGCTACCAGGCCTTCAAGGCCCAACCGCGCCTCGTGTACCGGGTGGACGTGAACACCGGCAAGGAGCAGCTCGTGCGCGGCGTGGAGATGGTGGGCACGCCGCTCACCGTCATCAACAAGATCTCCGCGCTGGGCAACGCGCCGGGCGTCTTCAACGGCTACTGCGGCGCCGAGAGCGGGTTCGTGCCCGTGTCGACCGTCGCGCCGGCGGCGCTCATCTCCGAGGTCGAGCTCCAGCGCACGACGAAGACCAACGCCCGGCCGCCGCTGCTCGGCAGCCCCTGGGCGAAATAGATATATCGATAACCGGCGCCTTTTCTTTCCCGAACGCCGGGCGTATTCGATCGCGCATGCCCAACCAGCCCAAGCTCACGCCCATCGAGGTGCCGGCGGTGAACGCGCTGGCCCGCGCGGAGCGCGTGATCCGCTGGAACAAGTCGGTGGGCGAGCCGGTCATCGCCAACGAGACGCTGGTGGTGGTGGAGGTGGACGGGCGCGAGGTGGAGATCCCCGCGCCGGCCTCGGGCGTGCTGGTGCGCATCGACAAGCCCTTCGGCGAGCGCGTGGACGCGGGCGAGGTGATCGGCCAGGTGGAGGTGAGCAGCCACGCCACGCGGCTCATTCCGGCTGCGAACGCCGCGGTGGCGATCGCGGATCCGCCCACCATCCCGCCGACCATCGTCCACGCGCCCGGCGCGCGCGCACCCTCGGGCGCGACGCCGGCTGCGCATCGACCGCACTCGGCCGACGCGCCGCAGGGCCGGGCCATGAGCCGCAAGCTCGCTGGCTTCGGGACGACGATCTTCACGGAGATGACGGCCCTCGCGAACCAGCACCAGGCCATCAACCTGGCGCAGGGCTTCCCCGACTTCGACGGGCCGGACTTCGTGAAGAACGCGGCCATCGAAGCGGTGAAGGCGGGCCACGGCCAGTACGCGCCGATGTCGGGATTGCGCGCGCTGCACGAGGCGCTCGCGGCCAAGTACGAGCGGTTCTACGGGCTGCGCTACACGCCGGGCGAAGAGATCACCATCACCGCCGGCGCCACCGAGGCCATCTTCGTCGCGCTCCAGGGCCTCTGCGACGTGGGCGACGAGGTCGTCCTCTTCGAGCCGTACTACGACTCGTACCGCGCCAGCGTGTGCATGGCCGGCGCGACGCCACGGGTGGTCACGCTGCGCACGCCGGATTGGCACTTCGATCCCGACGAGCTCCGCCGCGCCTTCGGGCCGCGCACGCGCGCCATCGTCCTCAACTCGCCCCACAACCCCACGGGAAAGGTGTTCGCGCGGGAGGAGCTCGAGCTCATCAGCGCGCTCTGCGTGGAGCACGACGTGGTGTGTATCTCCGACGAGGTCTACGAGCACCTCGTGTACGACGGAAAGCACCTCCCGGTCGCGACCATCCCCGGGATGCGCGAGCGCACCATCACCATCTCCAGCATCGGCAAGAGCTACTCGCTCACCGGCTGGAAGATCGGCTGGGCCTGCGCGCCGCGGATCCTGACGCAGGCCATTCGCGCCGCGCACCAGTTCGTGACCTTCGCCGTGGCCACGCCGCTGCAGCACGGCGCGGTGGCGGCCATCGAGGCGCCCGACGCGTACTACACGCAGCTCCTGAGCGAGTACCGCGCGCGCCGCGACCAGCTCGCCGCTGGCTTGAGCAAGGCGGGCCTGGGCGTGCGCATGCCGCAGGGCAGCTACTTCATCTGCGCGGACATCCGCGTGCTCGGGCACTTCGACGACGTGCGCTTCTGCAAGGACCTCATCGAGAAGGTCGGCGTGGCCGCGATCCCGCCGAGCGTGTTCTACGAGCGCAGCAACGAGGGCAAGACCTACGCGCGCTTCGCCTTCTGCAAGAAGGAAGCGACGCTGCGCGCGGCGGTGGAGCGCCTCGGGAAGCTGGGCTCATAACCAAACGGTTATGTCGACTTCTTCTGGATGCGCCAGCAGCGGTGGATGCGCGGATTCCGCGCGAAGTCGGGCGGCAGGGTGAGCGCGCTGATGTCCTCGATGGCGAGGCCGGGAAGCGCGGCCTCGTCGAGCTTGAAGCGGCGATAGTTGTTGCTGAAGAGCAGCGTGCCGCCCGGCGCGAGCCGCGCGGCCGTGAGCTGCAAGAGCTTCACGTGATCGCGCTGGATGTCGAAGTCCTCGTCCATGCGCTTGGAGCGCGAGTGCGTCGGCGGATCCAGAAAGATCAGGTCATAGGTGTCACGAGATTTCTCGAGCCACTTCATCACGTCGTCGCGAACCAGCTCGTGCTTCTTGCTGAGCCCGTTGAGCTCGAAGTTGCGCTTGGCCCAGTCGAGGTACGTGTTCGACATGTCGACCGTGGTCGACATCGACGCGCCGCCCGCCGCTGCGTAGACCGTCACCGAGCCCGTGTACGCGAAGAGGTTCAGGAAGCGCTTGCCCATCGCGAGGCGCTCCACCATCGCGCGCGTGGGCCGGTGATCGAGGAACAGGCCGGTGTCGAGGTAGTCGGTGAAGTTCACCCAGAACTTGTGCCCGCCCTCGTGCACCGTGTGGAACTTGCCGGTGTGATCGAGCTTCTCGTACTGGGTGTTTCCCTTCTGCCGCGAGCGCGTCTTCACGAACACGTTCTCGCGCGGCACCTCGAGCACGTCCGGGATCACCGAGATGGCGTCGCGCAGGCGCTCCTCGGCCTTCGCGGGCTCGACGGTCTCCGGCGGCGCGTACTCCTGCACGTGCACGAACTGCTCGTAGAGGTCCACCGCGACCGCGTACTCGGGCAGATCCTTGTCGTAGATGCGGAAGCAGCTCACGTTCTCTCGGCGCGCCCACTTGCGGAGGTGCTTCACATTTTTGTTAATGCGATTCGCGAACGGCGCCGCGCGGGCCTCGCGCTCTTTCACTTTTTGCGGCCGCTCCACGTCGCGCTGGGCGGCCGTCTTCGCGCGCTCGTCCGCCGTCCGGAGCGGGTAACGGAGCAGCCGACACTCGATCGGCCCGTTGAAGAGCGGGAACTTCCGCGCCGGCTCGAGCCGCAGCTCCTTCGAGAGCTCCACGTTCCCCGTGAAGACCCACGCCTCCCAGCCGCCGAAGCGCTCGCGGAGGACCTCGCCGAGGCGCCGGTAGAGCGGCTCGAGCTCGAGCTTCTCGCCCAGGCGCTCGCCGTACGGCGGATTGGTCACGAGCAGCCCGCGGGGGATCTCATCGCGCGCGGCGGGCGGCTGGGCGACGTCGAGCTCGCGCTTCTCGAAGTGCACCGCTCCGCGTGGCAGCCCCGTCTTTTCCAGATTGGAAAGCGCGGCGCGAATCGCGCGCGAATCGTGGTCGGTCCCGAGGATCGTGGGCAGCTTCTCGCGGCGGACGTGCGCCTTGGCGTCCTCGAGGACCTTCGTCCACACGTCGGGCTGGTGGCCGCGCCAGCCGAGAAAGCCCCAGTAGGTGCGCTGAAGGCCCGGCGGCAGGTGCGCGGCCATCATCGCCGCTTCGATGCAGAGCGTGCCCGAGCCGCACATCGGGTCGTAGAAGCTCGCGCCCGCTTCGGCGACCTTGGGCCAGCCCGCGAGCAGCAGGATTCCCGCGGCGAGGTTCTCTTTGAGCGGCGCGTTCGCGGCGTCCTCGCGGTAGCCGCGGCGGTGCAGGCTCTCGCCGGAGAGGTCGATGCTCACCGTGGCCACGTCGTTGGCGAGGTGGACGTTCACCTGCACGTCGGGCCGGTCGGGCTGCACGTTGGGCCGGCTGCCATAGCGGTCGCGCAGCTGGTCGACGATCGCGTCTTTGACCTTCAGCGCGCCGAAGTGCGTGTGCGTGATGGCCGAGCGCGTGCTTGTGAATTCGACCGCGAGCGTCTGCGCGGCGCGGAGGTGGTCGCTCCAGGGAATCCGCTTGGTGCCCTCGTAGAGCGCCTGCGCGTCCTTGGCTTCGAACGTGGCCAGCGGCAGCAACACCCGGTTCGCCACGCGCGCGTGCAGGCAGGCGCGATAGCCGGCCTCCAGCTCGCCGTGGAAGCGCACGCCGCCCCGCTCGGCGCGGACCTCGCCCAGGCCCAGGGTAGAGAGCTCGTCGGCCAGGGGCTGCTCCAGGCCCTTGGGCGCGGTGGCGAAGAAGGCGTGCACGTCAGGGATGTAGCACGCGTCGGCCAGCCGACCCGACGACCAAAAAGGCGATCTCTTTCCGCCGCCCGGTTATCTTTTATCGGCTGTCCCGCCGGCGGATGACGCAGCGCGCCGGAAAAGGCAGACTATGCGCCGACTTGGCGGTAGAAGTGCCTCTGCGCGGGCGGGAAGCAGGGAAGTGGAAAATGAGCGCGAACGAATCTTTTCTCTCCGGCGGCAACATCGACTTCATCGAGTCGCTGTATGCGCGCTACCTCGAAGATCCGAGCTCCGTCGACGGAAGCTGGCGTGAGCTCTTCGCAACCTGGGGCGGCGGCAAGCCCATCGTGGAAGGCCGGCCCAGCAACGGCAACGGCTTCGCCCGCCCGGCGACGAACGGCAACGGCGCGGTCGCGACCAACGGCAAGGTGAACGGCGCGCACGCGGTGGCGCAGGCCGCCGTGGAGATCGCCACCGGCATCGACCGGCAGCTCCAGGCGCGCGTGGACCAGGCCATCTACGCCTTCCGGCTGCGTGGGCATTTGCTCACCCAGCTCGATCCGCTCGGGCGTCCGCGCCCCAAGCTCGACCACTGGGCCGACCTGGCGATGGTGGAGCCGAACGCGTTCTCCAGCCACGAGCAGGAGCAGTCGGTCGATCCGAACGAGGTGTACCCGGGCCGGACCGCGCGCCTGCGCGACGTGCTCGAGCGGTTGCGCCGCACGTACTGCCACCACGTGGGCGTGGAGTACATGACCATCCTCGACTCCGAGCGACGCAACTGGCTGCGCGCGCGGATGGAGTCGAGCGAGAACCGCGCGGATTGGACGCGCGAGCAGCAGCTGCGCTTCCTCGATCGCCTCAGCTACGCCGAGGCCTTCGAGCACACCATGGTCATGAAGGACAAGACCAAGAAGCGCTTCGCGCTCGATGGCGGCGAGAGCCTCATCCCCATGCTCGACGTGTTCCTCGAGACCGTGGGCGAGCTGGGCGTCGTGGAGTGCGTGATCGGCATGGCTCACCGCGGCCGCCTGAACGTGCTCGCGAACATCCTCAAGAAGAGCCCGGACCAGATCTTCAGCGAGTTCCACGGCCCGGCGGATCCGAAGGAGTACCTTGGCCGCGGCGACGTGAAGTACCACATGGGCTTCTCGTCGGATCACGTGACGAGCACGGGCAAGCAGATTCACCTCTCGCTCGCGTTCAACCCCAGCCACCTTGAGATCGTGAACCCGGTGGTGACCGGCCGCGTGCGCGCCAAGCAGGACCGCAAGCAGGATGCGAACCGCGAGCACATCGTGCCGCTGCTCATCCACGGCGACGCCGCGTTCTCGGGGCAGGGCGTGGTGGCCGAGACGCTGAACCTCATGTCGCTCAAGGGCTACAACACCGGCGGCACCGTTCACATTGTGGTGAACAACCAGATTGGCTTCACGACAAATCCGGAAGACGGCCGCAGCTTCATCTACTGCACCGGCTTCGCGCAGATGCTGGACGTGCCGATCTTCCACGTGAACGGCGACGACCCCGAGGCGTGCGCGTTCGTGATGAAGCTGGCCGCGGAGTACCGCCAGACCTTCAAGAGCGACGTGGTCGTCGACATGTATTGCTACCGGCGCTACGGCCATAACGAGACCGAGTCGCCGGAAGTGACGCAGCCGCAGATGTACCAGCTCATCAACGCGCGTCCGAAGGTGCGGCAGCTCTACGCCGAGGACCTGGCGAAGCGCGGGCGCGTGACGGCGGAAGAGTCGGAGGCGCTCTGGCAGCGCGTGAAGGGCGAGTTCAACGACAGCTACGAGCGCGTGAAGAAGAAGAACGCGTACAAGTCGCCGTCGTTCCTCGATGGCCTCTGGAAGAACTACAAGGGCGGCAAGGACGGCGACGTTCCGCAGGTACAGACGGGCGTCTCGGCCGAGAAGCTCAAGGCGCTGCTGCTCTCGATGTCGAAGGTGCCAGAGGGCTTCACGCCGATCCGCATGTCGAAGCTCGTTCTCGATCGTCGAGTCGACATCGCCGAGGGCAAGGAGTTGGTGAACTGGGCCGCGGCTGAGCACCTGGCTTACGCGACGCTGCTCACGGAAGGCACGCCGATTCGCCTCACCGGCCAGGACGTGGAGCGCGGCACGTTCTCGCACCGCCACGCCGTCCTCAACGACGCCGTGACCGGCAAGCAATACACGCCGCTTGCGAACCTCGATCCCAAGCAGGCGCCGATCTGGATCTACAACTCGCCCCTCTCCGAGATGGGCCCGATGGGCTTCGAGTACGGCTTCTCGCTCGACTACCCCGACGCGCTCGTGCTCTGGGAAGCTCAGTTCGGCGACTTCGGCAACATGGCGCAGGCCATCCTCGACCAATTCATCAGCGCGTCCGAAGAGAAGTGGAGTCGATTGACGGGCGTCACGCTGCTCCTACCGCACGGCTACGAAGGCCAGGGCCCGGAGCACTCCAGCGCGCGCCTCGAGCGCTACCTGGATCTCTGCGGTGACGACAACATGCAGGTCTGCTACCCCACGACGCCCGCGCAGATCTTCCATCTGCTGCGTCGCCAGGTGCACCGCGCGATCCGCAAGCCGCTCATCGTGATGACGCCCAAGGCGCCGCTGCGTTGGGACAAGGATCCGGTGCGCGTGGCGTCGAGCCTGGACGAGCTCGCCACCGGCCAGTTCCAGCGGATGCTCGCGGATCCCTCGAAGCCCGAGCTGAAGCAGGTGGATCGGCTCATCCTCTGCTCGGGCAAGGTCTACTGGGACCTCGATGCAGCCCGCGCCAAGCAGCCCGATCCGGGCGTGGCCATCGTCCGCGTGGAGCAGCTCTACCCGTTCCCCAACGAAGAGATCGCGGCGCTGCTCGCCTCGCTGCCCAAGCTCAAGACGGTGATCTGGGTGCAAGAGGAGCCGCAGAACATGGGCGCCTGGCACTACGTGCTGCCCATCCTCGAGGGGCAGCTGCAGCGCGCGAACAAGAGCGACAAGGTCGACATCGCCTTTGTCGGTCGCGCGGAGAGCGCCAGCCCGGCGACGGGCGTCGAAGGCGCGCACAAGCTCGAGCAGGAAATGATCATCGAGGAAGCCCTGAAGCGTGGAGGCCCCCGTGCCCGTTGAGATCGTCGTGCCGCCGCTGGGCGAGAGCATCAGCGAAGCGGTCATCGGCAAGTGGAACAAGAAGGTCGGCGATGCGGTGAAGAACGAGGAGTCGCTCGTTGTCCTCGAGACCGACAAGGTCACCGTCGAAGTGCCTGCGCCCAGCGCCGGCGTCATCACCGACATCAAGGTCAAGCAGGGTGACAGCGTCAAAGTGGGCGCGGTCATCGCCGTGATCGACGCGGCCGGTGCGGCCAAGGCCGCTGCGGCGGCTCCGGCTCCGGCTCCCGTCGCGGCGGCTCCGGCTCCTGTGGCTGCGACCGCGGCGGCGAGCGATGAGCGCGTGACGCCCGTCGCGCGTCGGCTCATCGAGGAGAAGGGCCTCGACCCGAGCAAGATCGCTGGCACCGGCGCCGGCGGAAAGATCACCAAGGAAGACGTTCTCGCCTACGGCCAGAACGGCACCGCCATGCGCCTGCCCACGCCCACGCCTCCCGCACCGACGCCGACCGTCTCCATTCCGAGCGGGCCGCGCAAGAACGCCGACCGCGAGGAGCGCGTGCGCATGACGCCGCTGCGCAAGCGCGTGGCCCAGCGCCTCGTGGAAGCGCAGTCCACCGCCGCCATCCTCACCACCTTCAACGAGGTGGACATGGGGCCGGTGATGGAGCTCCGCAAGAAGTACCAGGAGAAGTTCACGGCCAAGCACGGCATCAAGCTGGGCTTCATGAGCTTCTTCATCCGCGCGTCGATCGAAGCGCTCAAGGCCTTCCCGGTGCTCAACGCGGAGATCGAAGGCGACGACGTCATCTACAAGCGCTTCTACGACATCGGCGTGGCCGTCTCCGGCTCGCGCGGTCTGGTGGTGCCCGTCGTTCGCGACGCCGACAAGCTGTCGCTCGCCGACCTCGAAAAGAAGGTGGGCGAGCTGGGCACCAAGGCCCGCAACGACAAGCTCAGCCTCGACGACCTCCAGGGCGGTACCTTCAGCATCACCAACGGCGGCATCTTCGGCTCGATGCTCTCCACGCCCATCATCAACCCGCCGCAGACGGGCATTTTGGGGATGCACAACATCGTCGAGCGCGCGGTGGTGAAGAGCGGCCAGATCGTGGCCACGCCGGTGATGTACGTGGCCCTGAGCTACGACCACCGCCTGGTCGACGGCAAGGAGGCGGTGAGCTTCCTCGTCCGCATCAAGGAGTGCATCGAGGATCCCGAGCGCATCTTGCTCGAGGTCTGAGCCGCGACGATCGGAAAACCAGGGGCCTGCCTGCTCTGCAGGTGGGCCCTTGTCGTTTCGGGCGCACATGCGCCTGGCGCGAACCTGGCCCCGGGGTGTGGTGTTATCCCTGCCGAGCGATGGAGACCGACGAAGAGCTCTTTCGGCGCGCGCGGCAGGGCGACCTGGCCGCGTTCGACCAGCTCTACCTCCGCCACGAGCGGCGGCTGTTCGGCTTCATCCTCCGGCTGCTCGGCGATCGCGCCGACGCCGAAGAGATCTTCCACGACGTGTTCCTCTCCGCGTTCAAGGCGCGGCAGGTGCAATTGGAGGAGGCCCGCTTTGCCGCGTGGATCTACCGCATCGCCCGCAACGCCTGCGCCAACAAGGTGCGCAGCCGCCGCCGCGGCGCGAACGCGCTCTTCAAGCTGGGCGAGGAAGAGCCGCCGGTGGCCAGCGCCGAGGACCTCTTGCGCGAAGAGCAGCGAACTTTGGCCGTCGCGAGCGCCGTCGAGAAGCTGCCCCAGACGCTGGCCAGCGTGTTCCACCTGCGCACGTCGGGGTTGTCGTATGAGGACATCGCCGCCGCGCTGGGTATCCCCATCGGCACCGTGAAGTCGCGCATGCATGCGCTCGTGCAGCACCTGCGAGGAGAGCTGGACCATGACCTGTGAAGCCATCAAGCCCGAGCTCGTGGGCTACCACCTGGGCGCGCTGGATCTCGTCTCGCGCGACGGCATCGACTCGCACCTGCTCCGTTGCAAGGGCTGCCTGACGCGGTACTTCGAGGTGAAGCGCGCGCTCGAGGACGGCCAGCTCCCCGACGAGCTGCCCTCGCCGGCGCTGCGTGCGCGCGTGCGCGCGGACGTGGCCGCCACCGTGGCCCCACAGCCCAGGCGCATCCGGGCGGCGTACGTGGTGGGCCTGGCCGCGGCGGCCGCGGCGCTCTTCGTCTTCGCCTTCGAGCTTGGCGCGGGGAAGCTGCACCTCAAGCCCGCGCCCAGCCCCACGCAAACCGAGGCCCCGCTGATCGACGCGCAGCAGGCCGACACCAGCTTGAAGGTCCTGTGATCCGGACCGCGACTTTTCTGGAGACGCAACGATGAACCGAACCCGAATTCCCCTCGCGCTCGCGGCCCTGGCGCTCTGCTTCGCCGGGCCGTCGCACGCCAGCGACGTGGGCGAGTACGAGGACTGGGCGGGCCAGCCACACGAGCCCTTCACCCACGGCGAGGAGTCGCTGCGCCAGATCCGCGAGCACCTCCTGCGCGAGTACTACCGCTCGGACATCACCGAAGAGGACCTCGATCGGGCCGCCGCCCAGGGCATGCTCAGCTTCATCGACGCCAAGACCAAAGGCTGGAACAAGCTGGTCTCGCCCGCGGAGTACAGCGAGCTGCAGACGGATCTGAAGGGCCAGCTCGTCGGCATCGGCGTGCTCATCGACTTCGACGCGGTCACCGGCGTGGTCGACGTGAACGGCATCATCCCCCACTCGCCAGCGGCCGCGGCCGACGTGCGCGAGGGCGACAAGATCCTCGCGGTGGACGGTCGCGTCTTCAAAGGCCTCACCATCCGCGACATGGCCTACGCGATGCGCGGCAAGGAGGGCACCCAGGTGCACCTCAACATCCTCCGCGACGCCAACGTGATCGAGAAGACCATCACCCGCGCGCGCATCACCTACGACCCGGTGATGAGCATGATGCTCCCCGACGGCATCCTCTATCTGCAGATCGCAGCCTTCGTGGACACCACGCCCGCCGGCGTGCGCGCCGCGCTGGACCAGGCCGCCAAGGGGCACGTGCGCGGCATCGTGGTGGACCTGCGCGACAACGCCGGCGGCATCCTGGACAGCGCCATCGACACCGCGCAGCTCTTCGTGCCCAGGGGCAAGCTCATCGCCCAGGTGCAGAAGCGCGGCAACAAGGTGGACAAGCTGGCCTCCAAGGCCGACCCCATCGCGCCCGCGGTGCCGGTGGCGGTGCTCATCAACGGCGACTCGAAGTCGTCGGCGGAGCTCATGGCCGCGGCTCTGCGCGCGAACCTCACCGCGCCGCTCATCGGCCAGAAGACCTTCGGCAAGTGGAGCGTACAGAGCCTGGAGGAGCTGCCGAACAAGTACGTCATGAAGTACACGGTCGGCCTCCTCGAGGACCCCGCGGGCAGGAGCTACGAGGGCGAGGGCGTGCCGCCCGACATCGAGGTGCCCATGGACAGCAAGCTCCTCGACCGGGCCCAGCGCGAGAAGGCCGCGGACGGCCGGCTCGCCGCGGATGTGCAGCTCCGGGCTGCGTACAACCTGCTCCGGCTGCGCAAGTAATCGCTGAAATAGACGTGGGGGGGCGTGCGTAGGGTCGCTCGCCAGGAGGTGCTGCATGGACGCAATCGGCTGCGTGGCGCTGGGCGTGGGCTCGCTGGTCTTCGGCTGGACCGGGGGCTGGGCGGCCGCGCGTCGCCGCGTCTCGAGCGCGGTGGCGGTGAGCGAGGTCGTCGTCGCGGCGCCAGCCAATGAAGCGCCGCCTGCGGCTGCACCGGTGGAGCCGCCCGCGCCCGTCGTGGACTCCGGCCGCTGCGCCGTGCCGGAGTGCGCGCGCGATGCCAAGCTGCGTGGGTTGTGTCGCGGCCACTATGGCAAGGCGTATCGGCTGGGCTTCCTGGACGCGCTCACGCCGGACCAACTCCAGCGCCTCGCCGAGGACAAGCGCCGCCAGCCGCGCGCGCGTCCGGTGCTGCGCCTCGTCGACGGTCCGCGCTAATCAGGCCGCGCGGGTCGACGCGGAGGGCGCTTCGTTCGCCGCGAGCGCGCTCGTTTGCCAGCGCGGCTGCTCCCAGCGGTGCGTGCGGCGGAAGAACCAGACGTACGCGCGGATCACCGCAACCTGACGGAGCCAGTTGAAGCCCAGGCTCTCGGTGGTGCACGTCGAGAACTGGGTGAGGGTGCGCGGCACCGGCTTGCGCTCGGGGAACGCGCGCGCGTGCCAGGCCACCATGCCCGCGTACATCGCGGCGTCCACGAGCCACTTGCCGAAGAAGAGCGCGGCGGCCCAGAGCTCCCACTTCTCGTGGCCCGTCGCCGCCGAGACGATGAGGAAGATGAGCGACGTCAGTCCCCAGAAGGGAAGCGTGGCGTCCACGCACTTGATGGGGAGCATGAACAAGCCGACCGCGCCGTGGAGGCGGCTGCCGATCATGCGCCGGTAGTCCCAGAGCGTCTGCAGGAAGCCGGTGAACCAGCGCGTGCGCTGCTGGATGAAGTTGCCCCACTTCTCGGGGACCTCGGTGAACGCCGCGGCGCCCGGTACGGCCACGATGCGATACGGCTGAGCGAGCGTGCGCCGCGCGTCGTGCAAGCGGTAGATGACCTCGTAGTCCTCGACGAGGCTGTTCTCGGAGAAGCCGCCCAGGGCCTTGAGCGTCCGCGTGCGCAGCGCGCCGAAGGCGCCCGAGACCTGCAGGCAGACGCCCAGCCGCGCCAGGCCGATGCGCCACACGAAGTTCTTCACGTACTCGGTGAACTGGTAGCGCGTCAGGAGATTTGCCCGCGCGTTGCGCACGTAGACGAAGCCGGCGGCCGCATCGACGTCGGCGTCCCGGAACGGCGCGACCAGCTCACGCAGGGCGTCCTCGCCGAGGGTGGTGTCCGCATCGAGCGTGGCGACCACGTCGGCATCCACGAGCTCCAGCGCGCGGTTGAGGACGGCGCCCTTGCCGAGCTTGGGCAGCGCGAGCAGCCGGATGGTGGGCGTCGCCGAGGTTCGGAAGCGGCCCGGCCCATCGGCGACCATGCTCAGCTTCTGCACGAGCAGCTCGTTCATGCCGTCGGTGGAGCCGTCCGACGCGATGACCACCTCGCAGGGCAGGCCGCCCTTTTCGCGGATGCTGGCGAGGGTGCCGAGGATGAAGTCGCGCTCGTTGTGGGCGGCGATGAGCACGGCCACGCTGGGCAGCGGGGCGTCCGAGGGCCTGGCCTTGCGCCAGCGGGCGATGCCCAGGGCGGCCGCGAAGGTGAGCAGCGCGGCGATCGCGAGCTCGTAGGTCATGTAGGCGAGCGCGACGCCGAGGATGGCCGCGGGGCTCCCTGCGGCGAGCGCATAGGCGCTGCCCGCGAAGATGCCCGCGAGCACCAGGCCGACGATCCACAGCCGAAAGGCAGAGAGGTTCATGCGCGCGCCGCGTCTTCATCAACCGACGGGCGCGCACCATCTTCCATTCAACCGTTCAGGGCAAGGCTTGGTCGCTGGGCAGCCGGTCTTGACGATCTGGAAACGTAACCAGTGCTTCGGCTGTGGCCACGAGGGCCTCAGGGCTTGTCGACGATGACCCGGATGATGGGGTCGCTCGGCTCGACCACCGGCCCCTCGGACATGACCCACCGCGGCTCCGGTCCCGTGGTGAACCACAGCCGGTAGTCCTTCGGCTTGGCGACCATGCGCGCGATGGCGTTGAGCTCCGGGTGCACGTTGAAGCGCAGCGTGGGCACGGCCTTGTCGCCCTGGTGCATGATCTCCTGGCCTTCGCTCTTCACCGACACGCTCGCGCCCACCGGCCGGGGGATGAACCCCTGCGCGTGGAAGTCGAGCTGCTTCTGGCTGGCCTCGCTGATGCGCGGCAGGAGCGCGTACACGAAGCCGATGCCCGAGAACATCTGGCCGGGGTCGTTCTTGAAGTTGTTGGTCCAGGTCTCGACCTTGCCGTCGTCCTTGAGCTTCATGCCCCGGGCGGTGCCGGCGTCGAAGTTCACGTAGAACTGGCGGAGCTGCTTCTGCGGCGTGCGCTCCTCGAAGGTCCAGCTGTGCTGCACCACGCGGGGTTCCACGGTGAACGTGGCCGACTCGGTGCTCACCTTCCCGTCGGGGAAGTGGAACTCGATCTTCACGTTGAGCTTGTCGCCCGCGCGCTCCTGGTTGAGCGTACCCTTGGCCAGCAGGTGGCCCTGCGGGTCGGTCATGCGCACGGGCACGTTGCGGGTGCCGAGCGCGTCGTCGGCGAAGGCCGGAAGGGCGAGCGCCAGGCTGGCGAGAAGGATCGCGATCGAGAGCGTTCTTTTCATGCAGGCAAGATGCGCATCGGCGCCTTGCCTGGAACGCGACGGGCGCTCGGCCGCTCGCCTGCCACGGCTCGTGCGGCTTCGAACCAGCCACGAGCCACGGCCGTTAAGCGGTCTTCACCACGATCTTGCCGAAGTGTGCGCCCGAGCCCATGTGCTCGAACGCCGCGACCGCGTCCGCAAACGGAAAGACCCGATCGATGACCGGCTTGAGCTTGTGCAGCGCGATGGCGCGGCACATGGCCTCGGCGCTCTCGCGGCTGCCGACGAGGATCCCCTGCACGCGCACGTTCTGCATGAGGATGGGGATGAGGTTCACCTGCGCGGCGTTGCCGGTGAGCTGGCCGATGACGGAGATCGTCCCCGCCACGCGAATGGCCTTCAGCGAGCGCTCGAAGGTGCCCGCGCCGCCCACCTCGACGATCTGGTTGGGGCCCAGGCCGTCGGTGAGCGCGCGCGCGGCCTTGTCCCAGTCGGCGTTAACCGAATAGTTAATGCCTTCGTCGGCGCCGAGTGTCTTTGCGCGCGCGAGCTTGTCGTCCTTGGACGAGGTGATGATCGCGCGCAGGCCGAGGAGCTTGGCGAACTGGAGCGCGAAGATGCTCACCCCGCCGGTGCCCTGGAGCAGCACGGTGTCGCCGGCCTTGCAGCTGCCGTAGGTGACGAGCGCGCTCCACGCCGTGGCCGCAGCGCAGGGCAGGGTGGCGGCCTCCTCGTCGGTGAGGTGGTCGGGGGTTCGAACCACGCCGTCTTCGTGGAGCATCATCGTGTCGCCGAGCGCGCCGTCGAGCGGGCCGCCGAGCGTGGTGCGCAGCTTGTCGCGCGTCGGCTCGCCGGAGATCCAGCCTTGGCTGAACGCGCCGAAGCAGCGGTCGCCCACCTTCACCCGCGTCACGCCCGGGCCCACCGCGTCCACGACGCCCGCGCCGTCGGAGCAGGGGATGAGCGGCAGCTTCTGCTTGGGGTTGTAGAAGCCGCGCACCATCAACAGGTCACGGTAGTTGAGCGACGCGGCCTTCACCCGCAGCCGCACCTGGAACGGTCCTGGCGTGGGATCGGGCCGCTCGGCGACCTTCAGGTTCTCGAGGCCGAAGCCGTTCTGGATCTCGTAGGCGCGCATGGGCCTTTCTAGACCGAGAGAACGAGCGGCGCCGGAAAAATCAAGCGGCCGCCGCGAGAACGAGCGCGCCGGACAAATCAAGGCCCCAAGCTGAGAGAACCGTCGTGCACCAGGAATCAAGTCGGGCCGCGCGATTTTTCCGGCGATCGGGCTGGCTAGCATGGGTTCCGTACCAGGGAAGGGGAGAACGCAATGCCCAGCATCCGGAAGGCCGGAGTCCGGACCATCTCGCCGGTCCTTGCAGCCGTGTTCGTCGACGACGCCAAGGCGCTCCGCGTGGCCATCGACAAGGGCGAGCCCATCGACGAGCGCGACGGCGAGGGGCGCACGCCGCTCTGCCACGCGCTCGTGGACGGCCGCACCTCGCTCGTTCGCGCGCTGCTCGCCGCCGGCGCCGACCCGAACGCCATCGACGGCAAGGGCGAGACGCCGCTGCACCTCGCCGTGCGCCACCACCGCGGCAACGAGGCGCGGCTGCTCTTGCAGCGCGGCGCGCTCGTCGACGCCCAGGACGGCAATGGCAACACCCCGCTGTGGCGCGCGGTGTTCGCGCACCAGGGCAACGAGGAGCTCATCTCGTTGCTCCTCGAGAATGGCGCCAGCCCGGATCGCGCGAACCGCGACGGCGTCTCGCCGCGCTCACTGGCCGAGTCGGTGGCCGACCCCGAGGTGCGCCACCTCTTCGACCAGGACCTCGCCATGGTTCCGGCGTTCCCGGCCAAGAGGAAGCGCTAAAGCCGCGGCTGGTGGCTGGCCGATAAACCTGCTACGTGCGCGCCATGTCGGAATCGGGCGAGTACGTCGGGCGCGGCGGATTGAAGCTGGAGGCCGCGCTCAAGCTGCTGGGCGGCGGTGAGCGCATCCAGAACGCGCGCGCCGTCGACATCGGCGCATCGACCGGCGGCTTCACCGAGTGCCTCTTGCGCCACGGCGCGAAGCAGGTCACGGCCATCGAAGTGGGCCACGACCAGCTCCACGAGAAGCTCCGCAACGATGCGCGCGTGGTCAATCTGGAGCGCACCAACTTCAAGACCGTGTCGCTCAAGGTCGCGCCCGGGCCGTTCGACTACTTCGTCATCGACGTCTCGTTCGTGGCCGCGCGCACCATGCTCCGGCCGCTCGCGTTCCGGCTTCGGCCCGGCGCGGAGGGCGTGATCCTGGTCAAGCCGCAGTTCGAGCTCCCCGACGCCTTCGTGCACGAGGGCCAGGTGAAGAGCGAGAAGCTGCGCAGCTGGGCGCTCCAGCGCGTGCGCAAGAAGGGCATCGAGCTCGGCTTCCGCTTGCTCAAGCAGGCCGACTCACCCGTGCAGCTCGAGAGCGGCACCGTGGAGCTGCTCACCCGCTGGCGCTACGACGGCCCCACCGCGAAGCTCAAGGGCGAGGACAAGAAGCCCGCGCACGTGCCGTCGACTTCGCCGTCGCAGAAGCCGAAGTTCCAGGCGCCGAAGGGCAAGCCGCATCACGCGTCGACGTCGGCGCCGATGCCGGAGAAGAAGCCCGCGCCGGCGCTGCCGTTCGAGACACCCGCGCTGCCGCCTCGGCCGCAGAAGCCGGCGAAGCGGCCGTGGAAGCCGAAGAAGCGCTGAGCGTCAGCTGAAGCCGAGCTTGTGCGCCGCGAAGTAGCCCGCGCCCACCAGCGCGATCCCCAGCCCGAACGCGGCCCAGAAGCCCAGCCGGAGCTGCGGCGCGAGCGCGAAGGGCAACAGGAACGTCGAGCCCAGCGGCAGCCCGAGCAGGATGCCGCGCGCGAGCTTGGTGGTGTCCACGCCGCTGCCTTGCTCCACGCGCGTGAGCAGCAGCAACAACAGCGACGTCAGCGGCAGCGCGGCGATCATCCCCGCGGTGCCGGGCGCGCGCCTGGCGAGCCAGCTGCAGAAGGCGATGGCCGTCGCCGAGATGGCCAGGTTGAGCGCGAAGCTGAGCATGTCGGGCGCCCCTCAGCGCTTGGTGGCCACCACCAGCACCAGCCGGTTGAACGGCGGCGGCGGCAGGTTCTCGTGCACGCTCACGTCGAAGCCCGCGGCCTCCAGCAGCGTCGTCGCGCGATCTAACAAGAAGGTTAAGTAGTACATGATGAACGGCGGGTGGATGAGCGCGTTCCGCACCCGCATGGCCGCGTTGAAGCCCTTGGCGAGCCAGAGGCCGGGGTTCGTCAGCTTCGGCTTGTGCGCGGTGTAGAAGGCGAAGCGCCCGCCCGGCT
This sequence comes from Deltaproteobacteria bacterium, assembly GCA_018266075.1. Taxonomy (GTDB): domain Bacteria; phylum Myxococcota; class Myxococcia; order Myxococcales; family SZAS-1; genus SZAS-1. The sequence continues at coordinate 44,287 of JAFEBB010000002.1, forward strand.
TGAGCAGGGCGTGCACGCTCTTCACGAAGCGCGGCTCGTCCTCTTCGAGGATGTGGCCGAACGCGCCGAAGCACGTCGCCAGGTCGAAGGCATCTCGGAACGGCGAATCCAGCACGTCGCCGCGCACGAGCACCAGCGGCGCGCCCGGACCCGAGAGCCGCGTCCGTGCCTCGGCGAGCATGCCCTGCGAGCGATCGATGCCGACGACCTCGTCGCGACAGAGCGGCCGCAGGAGCTTGAGCCCCGCGCCGGTGCCGCAGCAGAGGTCCACCGCGCGCGCGATGGAGCGATCGTTGCCGAGCACCGGGACGGCCGCGTTGAGCACCGCGTCGGGCGTGCGGAAGGGCGTGAGCTCGAACTTGGGCGCGAGCAGGTCGTAGCCCTTGTCCGTGGAGGACAGGGCCTGGCGCATCAACTCCAGAAAGGTCGGGCCGCCGCGTGCGAACACGCAAGGATTCTCGCGCCGCCGGGGCCGCTCGCGCCAGGCCCGGTTGCGGGAGCCCGTCGGCTGTGCCAAGAACTTCTCCTTGTCGACGCTGGAGAGGTTCTTGAGGCTGCAGCTCGCCGCCGCCGTGTTCCTGCTCGCTGCGTGCAGCGGTGGACGCGCGGGCTCCACCAGCGGGAGCGCGTCGTCCACGTCATCGGGAAGCTCGAGCGGGAGCGGCTCTGCGTCGAGCTCGAGCGGCTCGAGCACCGGCAGCTCCGGCTCGTCGGGCGGGCTCACGCTGGTGGACTGCGACGTCGACGGCGGCCCGGCGTGTGCCGGTCCCGTGGCGAGCTTCAACGGCGCCAACGTCGCCCAGGACCCCAACGACACGCTCGCGGCCGAGGTCTATGGCCTTGCGAGCGGAGCCGCTTCGGTCACCGTGCTCTACCAGCTCGACGGCGGCCCGGTGGAGCAGACGCCTGCGTTCCAACCGAGCGTTCGGCCCTTGCCGGTGCTCGGCCTGCAGGCCTCGTCGAGGTACGCGATGCAGGTGCTGGCCACCGCTGACGACGGCAGCGTGGGCCGAAGCCCGATCTTGCAGCTCTCCTCCGGCGTGCTGCCCGCGGCGGCAGATCCGTCGTTCAGCGTCACCGCGACCGGCGCGTACCAGCCGGGCTACGTGCTCATCGGCAAGCTGCCGCTGAACCCCACGCAGTCGTCCACCGCCGGTGTGGTGGTGGATCGCAGCGGCCGCGTGGTCTGGTACGCGGAGTGCCCCACCTCGCTCTACGGCGACTTCGAGAAGCAGCTCGACCACAGCTACTCCCTGGGCTGCTTCACCGCGACCAGCACCTTCCTCGCGAGCATCACCACCGTGTGGCAGGTGGTGGATCCGCTCAGCCAGGTCACGGGCTACTTCACCGTGCCGGACAACGATGGCGGCACCGACAACCACGAGTTCAGCTACCTCCCGGATCACGACGTCTTGATGATCGGCGAGACCGGCCAGCAGCTGGACACCACCGCGTACGGCGGCCAGCCGAACACCACGGTGGTGGAGCAGACGCTCTGGCGCATCCACCCGGACGGCGGGGTGGTCTTCTTCTGGAACGCGTTCGACCACACCGACCTGGGCAACGTGAGCCCGGTCTACGGCAGCGTGGGCAACAACCCGCTCGACGCCTCGCACATCAACGCCTTCTCCCAGGCCGCCGACGGCAACTACCTGGTGAGCCTGCGCGAGATGAACCAGGTGATGAAGATCGACGCGTCGACGGGCGCCGTGATCTGGACGCTCGGCGCCGCCGGGGACTTCACCTTCCTGAGCGATCCGCTGCTCGGCTTCTCGGGCCAGCACGACGTGCGCGAGGTGGCCCCGGACGATCTGCTCTTCTTCGACGACGGCGACGCGCACACGCCGCCCCAGAGCCGCGCCGTGGAGTACAAGCTGAGCTTCAAGCCCGACGGCGGCCCCGACGCGGCGACCTTGATTTGGTCGTATCAGCCGCCACCCGCGAGCAGCGGCACGCCGCAGTTCGCGTTCGCGCTCGGCTCCACCCAGCGCCTGCCCAACGGCGACACGCTCGTCTGCTCGGGCACGCTCTCGCGCGTGGACGAGGTGGACCCCATGGGCAACGTGGTGTGGTCGCTCGTGGATACCGAGCCGGGCTTCGGCTTCTTCCGCGCCCGCTGGCTCGACACGCTCTACTGAAGCTACTGGTTCGGAGCGGCGTCCACGGCGGTGACCGCGCCGGCCTTGACCATCACCGTGTTCACCGCGGTCACCCCACCGTCGGCGAGGAAGGCCGTGGCCTGGACCGACGTGCCCGGCGGGACGTTGATGGCCAGGTATTGCCCACTCGCGTCGGTGTCCGGCTGGGAGGTCGAGGGCAGCACGCCGTAGACGTAATAGAGATGCGTGTTCGCGTCGGTGGGACTGAGCGACGCGGTGGCGCCCACCACGCGCGCGCCCGAGCAGTCGGTGATGCGGCCGTCGAGCGCGCCGTGGGTGGCGAAATCCTGGGTGCCGATGAGCGCGGCCAGGGTGTTGAAGTCGCCGAAGCCCACCGCCTCCACCGCGAGGTTGGGATCGCTCACGAACGGCCGCGGGTAGACGAGCAGCTCGGGCGTGTTGCCGCTCGGGTCCACCGCGTCCAGGTAGCCCACGTACGCGGCCCCTGCGAGCGGCGCGGTGAGCGTGACGGTGCCCGTGGAATCGGTGGTGCCCGTGTCGTCCGGGTTGGCGCAGGTGGTGTCCGCGACGTGGCAGAGCTTCACCTGCAAGCCGGCTTGCGGGCCCGTGCGCGGATCGGCGTAGACCGCGGTGAACGGCGTGCTCGAGCTGGTGGGAACGGGCGCGACCTCGTGGCCGAGACAGCTCCAGTCCGCGGGCGTGCCCGAGCTGCCGCCGCTGGAGCCCGAGCTCGAGCTTCCCGAGCTTCCCGTCGACGCGCTTCCGCTGGAGCCCGAGCCGCTCGAGCTCCCCGACGACGAGCTGCTGCTGGACGCGCTGCTGCCGGAGCTGGACGACGAGCTGCTGGAGCTCGTGCCCGAGCAAGCCGCCAGCGCGAGCAGCGCGGCCGCGGCGAACGCCCGCGTGATGGAGTGCATGGAGCCTCGCGAGCGCGCCGGGCCAGGGCGGCCAAGGAGGCGGCGGTTGTAGCCCACGCTGCGCAGCAGTGACAACCCGCGGTGTTCGGCCGGTAGAATCCCGCGCTCGATGTCGCAGGGAAGCTCCATCGTGCCCGTGGTGATCGTCGGCGGCGGCTTTGCCGGTGCAGCGATGGCGTATCACCTGCTGCAGCGCGCGCCGTCGGAGCTGCCGATCGTGCTCGTGGAGCGCGGGCCACGGGTGGGCCGCGGGGTGGCTTTTTCGGCGGAGCATCCGCTCCTGCGGCTCAACGTCCCGGCTTCGCGGATGAGCCTGGATCCGGCCAAGCCCGATGACTTTGTCACCTGGGCCGGCGTCCCGAGCACGCCGAATGTCTTCCTGCCGCGCGCGCGATACGCGGCGTACGTGCAGGAGCGCTTGCAGCAGGCGTCGCGCGATCGTCCGTTGAGTGTGGTCCGCGGCGATGCCATCGACGTCCGGGATCACGCCGTGCACCTCGCGGACGGCCGCCGCATCGAAGGCTCTGCGGTCGTTCTTGCCACGGGGTTGGGCGCGCCAAGCCGACCCGCTGCGCTCGTCGGCGCACGGGTGATCGATGCCTGGGACGAGGCGGAGGTGGCCGCGATTCCGTCGGCCGCGCGCGTGCTGCTCGTGGGCTCCGGGCTGACCGCACTGGACGCGCTGGTGCTCCTGCGCTCGCGCGGCCACGCGGGCGAGGTCACCATGCTCTCGCGACGCGGGCTCTTGCCGCGGCCGCACCTCGAGCCCTGGCGTCCGGCGTCGCCGCTGCCGGAGAGTGTGCTCGCCGCCGCGCCCGCCACGCTGCGCGGCCTGCTTCGCTGGGGCCGGACATGGGTTCGCGAAGCGGGCGTGCCCTGGCAGCTCGCGGTGGACGCGCTCCGGCCGCACCTGCCGCGGTTCTGGCGCTCGCTCTCGCCGGCAGATCGGGTTCGCTTCGTGCGCCGCGTGCGGCCGTTCTGGGAGGTGCTTCGCCACCGCGCGCCGAGCGAGCTCCTCGCGCTCACGGATTCCGGACTTCGGCGACTCCAGGGCCGGCTCGTGCGCGCGAGAGATGGGGAGGCGGCCGTGGACGTCGAGCTCCAGCTCCGCGACGGCGTACACCGCGAGCGCTTCGACGCCGTGGTGGTCTGCACCGGCCCGGCGCTCGAGCGGCTCGACGAAGTGCAGCCGCTCGTGCGCGCGCTCGTGAGCTCGGGGACCGCGGTGCGCGATCCTGCGGGGCTCGGGCTCGAAACCGACGAGGGCGGGGCGCTGCTCGAGCCAAGCGGCCAGCCGTCGAGCTGGCTCTTCGGGCTGGGGGCGATGCGAAGGGCGTCGAGGTGGGAGACGACTTCGGTGCCCGAGATCGCCTCGCACGCGCGCGCGCTCGCCGAGCGGCTCCTCGCCGCGCGCGGTGTACGCTAGCCTGGCTCTTCGAGGCGAACCGTGACCGCAGCTCCCCAGATCATCCCGAACGGCGTGGTGCGCCGCGACGAGCGCGAGCTGCTGCTCGGACAAAAGGGCCTCGCGGTGTGGATGACCGGGCTCTCGGGCGCGGGCAAGACCACGCTGGCGCGCGCGGTGGAGCGGCGGCTTCACGATTCCGGGCGCCTCGCTGCGGTGCTCGACGGGGACGTCCTGCGCGCGGGCCTCAACGCCAACCTCGGCTTCAGCGACGCCGACCGCGCCGAGAACATCCGCCGCGTGGCCGAGACCGCGCGCCTGCTCGTGAGTCACGGCGTGATCGTGGTGGTGGCGACGATCTCGCCCACCGAGAATTTGCGCGCGCTGGCTCGCGGCATCGTCGGCGAGGCCGACCTGTTGGAGGTCTTCGTGCACTGCCCGCTGGAGGTGTGCGAGCGCCGCGACGTGAAGGGCCTCTACCGCCGCGCCCGCTCGGGCGAGCTCTCCGGCTTCACCGGCGTGAGCGCACCCTTCGATGCACCTGCCGCACCTGCGCTGACGCTTCATACCGAATCGCTCTCCATCGACCAGGCTGCGGGTGCGCTCCTCGAGGCGATTGCCGCGCGAGCCACCCGCTGATGTCCGGTGCCCCCTTGAACGATCGCCTCACCCACCTGCGCGCGCTGGAGTCGGAGAGCATCCAGATCATCCGCGAGGTGGCGGCCGAGACCGCGAAGCCGGTGCTGCTCTACAGCATCGGCAAGGACTCGGGCGTGCTGCTCCACCTCGCGCGCAAGGCGTTCCACCCCGGGCCGCTGCCGTTCCCGCTGCTGCACATCGACACCACCTGGAAGTTCCGCGAGATGATCGCCTTCCGCGATCGCTACACGCGCGAGCTCGGGCTCACGCTGCAGGTGCACACCAACCGGGCCGCGGTCGCCGAGGGCATCAACCCGCTCGACCACGACAGCCGGCGTTACACCCACGCCATGAAGACCGTGGCCCTGCTGCAGGCGCTCGAGCAGGGCGGCTACGACGCGGCGTTCGGTGGCGCGCGCCGCGACGAGGAGAAGTCGCGCGCGAAGGAGCGGGTGTGCTCGTTCCGCAACGCCGCCGGCCAGTGGGATCCGCGCAACCAGCGGCCCGAGCTCTGGGACCTCTACAACTGCCGGCTCGACAAGGGCGAGAGCGTGCGCGTCTTTCCGCTCTCCAATTGGACCGAGCTCGATGTGTGGCACTACGTCTGGCAGGAGAAGCTGCCGGTGGTGCCGCTCTACTTCGCCGCCGAGCGCCCCATCGTGGAGCGCGACGGAAATTTAATCATGGTCGACGACGCGCGGCTGCGGCTGCGGCCCGGCGAAGTGCCGGCGATGCGACGCGTGCGCTTCCGCACCCTGGGCTGCTACCCGCTCACCGGCGCCATCGAGTCCAGCGCGACGACGGTGCCGGAGATCATCGCGGAGATGCTGCACAGCCGCATGTCGGAGCGGCAAGGCCGCCTCATCGATCACGACGAGGAAGGCTCGATGGAAGTGAAGAAGCGCGAGGGCTACTTCTGATGGCCGTCGAGCGCGAGACCGCCGATGCCGACACGCTCGACGCGCTCCGCGCGCGCGACGAGGCCGAGGTGCTGCGGCTCGTCGTCGTGGGCTCGGTGGACGACGGCAAGTCCACGCTCATCGGCCGGCTGCTCTACGAGACCGGCGGGCTCTTCGAGGATCAGATCGCGCAGGTGCGGCGCGCGTCGCGGCTGGGCGGAGAGCTCGACTTCTCGCTCTTCACCGATGGCCTCCGCGACGAGCGCGAGCAGCGCATCACCATCGACGTGGCCTATCGTTTCTTCTCGACCCATAAGCGTCACTTCATCATCGCGGACACGCCTGGCCACGAGCAGTACACGCGCAACATGGCCACGGGCGCGTCGACGGCGGAGCTCGCGGTCATCCTGCTCGACGCGCGGCTCGGCGTGCTGCCGCAGAGTCGACGCCACGCGGCGATTGCCGGGCTGCTGGGCATCCCGCGGCTGGCGGTGGCCGTGAACAAGATGGATCTCGTGGGCCACGACGCCGCCGTGTTCGACGCGCACACGCGGGCGCTCGGCGAGTTCGCGAGCAAGCTGGGCTTCGAGGAGGTTCGGTACTTCCCCGTGGTCGCGCCCCAGGGCGACAACCTGGTGCAGCGCAGCGCGCGCATGGACTGGTACCGCGGGCCGACGCTGCTCGAGTACCTGGAGTCGGTGCCCGTGGGCCGGCGCGCGCCGCAGCGGCCGTTCCGATTTCCGGTGCAGAGCGTGCTCCGGCCGGATGCGTCGTATCGCGGACTCGCGGGGCGCATCGTCTCCGGGCGCGTGGCCGTGGGCGATGCAGTGCAGGTGCTGCCGTCGGGTCGGCGGACGACGATCGCGGCCATCGACACGTTCGAGGGAGCCCTGTCGCACGCGTTCGCGCCGATGTCGGTGACGCTGCGGCTGGCCGAGGAGATCGACGCCGGTCGCGGCTCGGTGCTCGCGTCGCCCGATGCGCTGCCGAAGGTCGCGGAGCGGCTCGAGGCCACGCTGGTGTGGCTCTCGGAGAAGCCGCTCGATGTCACCCGCGGATATCTGGTGAAGCACGGCGCGCGGCTCGCGTCGACACGCATCGAGCAGGTGCAGGCGCGCGTGGAGCTGGCCACGCTCGAGGAGAAGTCCGCGCCGACGCTGCAGCTCAACGACATCGGCCGGGTGGCGATGCAGTGCCACCCGGGATTGATCTTCGATCCCTACGCGACCGATCGCGCGACGGGCGCGTTCATCCTCATCGATGCCATCACCAACGCCACCGTGGCCGCGGGCACGCTGCTCGGCGTGCAATCGGCGCCGGCACCTGAGGCGCTGCAGAGTCGCGTGAGCGCCGAGGCTCGCGCGCAGCGGCTGGGGCACGCGGCGGCGGTGGTGGAGCTCGGCGCGGGTCGGCGCGAGCAGGCCTACGCGCTCGAGGCAGCGCTGTTCGATGCGGGCGTCGCGGCCGTGGTGGTGGACGACGCGCGCGCCGCGCTGGCCTGTGCGCGCGCGGGCCTGGTGGCGCTCGTCGCCGACGAGCTGCCCACCTCCACGCGCCAATTGCTCGCGGACGCGCTCGGCGCGCGGCTCATCGACGCGCGTGTGGCCGCGGATCCGCTGGCGCTCGTGCGCGCAGCGATTCGCTAGATCTTCTCGAGGAGCGCGCCGGTCACGGTCAGCCCGGGCCCGAACGACGCGCTGATCACCGGCGTGCCCGGCGCGATGCGGGCGTCATTCACGACGTCATTCCAGATGTACGGCACCGTCGCCGAGGCCATGTTGCCGTGCTCGCGCAACACGCGCGTCCCGTGCTCCATCCGCGCCAAATCGACGCCGAGCGCCTCGGCCGCCACCTGCAAGATCTTGGTGCCGCCCGCGTGGATGGCGAAGGTGAACTGCTCGCGCTCCGCGTCGAAGTCGCGGCCTCCCTTGCGGCAGAGCTCACGCACGAAGGGCAGGATGCCGTCGCGGATCTTGATGGGCACCCGCAGCGAGAGGTGCATGTCGAACTGGTGCGGACCGGGCGTGAGCTTCATGTCCTCGGCGGAGTCGGGGATCAGCGACTCGTGCATGGCCACCACGCGCAGCCCGTGCACGCCGTTCGCGCGGGCGTGGGCCTCGGTGAGCGCCGAGTAGGTGATGAAGCCGTCGCCGAAGAGGGTGGAGGTGACGAGATTTCCCGGCGTGGCCAGCGTGGGATCGAGGTGCAGCGACGCCGCCTCGGCGTGCACCAGGTCCACGCGCGTCTTGGGCGGATCCCCGAGCTGGCCCGCCGCGAGCAGGCCCACCGCGGTCCGCACCGCTGGAAACGCGCCGTAGCAACCCATGTGGTACGAGTGCGTGACCACCGTGCTCCACCCGCGGGCGGCCACGGCGCGCTGCACCGGGCTGGGCAAGAGATAGCCGGTGGTGCTCACGTGAATCAGATCGTCGGGAGGCGCGAGCGAGGCCGGGTAGTGCGCCGCGAGGTACGCGTCCACCAGCTCCCGGTAGCGCGCCAGGCGCACGTCGAGCCCGGGGCCGGCAGGCTTCTCGCGCAGTGAGCCGAAGATGCCGTGCAGCGCGTGCTCGGGGACCTTGCCCGGCTCGAACGCCGGCAGAACCGTGGCCTGACGCTGGGCGATGATCTCCGGCGAGACCCCATAGCGCTGCACCTGCTTGCGGACGTCGTCGAGCGCGAGCTGGAACGAGCGGTCGTCGTGGAGCCCGTCGCGGGCGCAGCGCGAGACGGCCATCAGGTGCGCGGTGTGATCCAACAGCCAGCGCTGCGGCAGCGGCGGCTGGAGCTCCACCGGCCGGAAACCGGCGAGCACGGCGCCCAGGCTGTGTTCGCGACGAGGCATGGTTCAGCCTACCAACCGATTCTCGCCCAGCGCCTCGGCGGCGCTCTGGTCGTAACCGTAGGATCTGCGGGTGGTCGCCGTGAGCGTCTCGAGCTCGTTCAGCTCGGCGGCGTCGAAACGGGGCTTGTAGTACGTGGGCTCGGCGAGGCGCTGCAGGGAGCGCTCACGCTCGGCCGCGAAGGGCGCGGGATCGAGCTCGCAGTGCCCGAGGATGCGGTCGATGGTCTCGCCCGGCGCGTGGCAGAGATCTTCGTAACGCACCACCAGCGTGCGCGCGGCCAGGCTCGGGTTCGCGTCGAGCTGGCTCTTCACGAGGTCGTAGACGGTGGACCAGTGCATGGCCCAGGAGCGCGCCTCCTGGCCTCGCTCGTAGGCGCCGCGGATCTCGCCGATGTTGTCGGCCACGCGCGCCCAGCGCTTGGCCGGGCCGAACTCGAAGTGCCCGGTGAGCGCCGTCATGCGGCCTACGCGCGCGTCGTCGTGCGCGAGCTTGTTGAAGAGCCGATCCGTCTTCATCAGCGACGCCACGTGGTGCACCGGGTGCCGAATGAAGAGCAGGAAGCGCGCCTCGGGGAAGAGGCGGTGCAGGTACAGCAAGCGCGTCACGTTCTCGTTGGCCTTCGAGAGAAACCGGCTGCGTCCGCGCGCGAGCAGCAGCTTCTGGATCGTCGCGGTGTAGAAGCGATCGAAGGCCGGCTGGGCGTCGTTCGCGCCGAGCACGCACGAGACCTCCGGCGAGTGCAGCTGGTCGAAGAACGCCAGCCAGAGCAGCTCCTCGGCGCCCTCGGGGCTGGCCTTGGTGACGATCAGCCCATCCTGGTGGATGCGCTCCTGCGGCTCGTCGGGGATGACCTTGAGGAGCTGCTCCGCGAGCGCGTTCCACACGTATGGCGCGTACGGCAAGAGCATGTCCGCGTAGCGCTGCGTGGCGACGCTCGGGTGCGCGCTGAGCAGATCGAGCGTGACCGTGGTGCCGCAGCGGGGCACGCCACAGATGTAGATGGGCCGGTCGAGCGGATTGGCCGCGAGCCGCCGCGACATCAGCGCCGACTCCAGCTTGCCCAGGCCCACGAAGAGCGGCCGCAGTGCGTTCACCACCCGAAGCCCGAAGAAGAGCGGGCCAGGCAGAGAGAAGCGTTGAGCGGATTTCGACTCGGCGGCCAAAATGCCTCACTGCGACACGGCCCCGGCCCAACCGTCGCGCGATCGATTGTTTCCTGCGCTCCGGGGGTTGGCAAGGTTGGGCGGCCGCTGGTGGACTGCCGCCACGAACCAGGAACCAGCCACCAGCCACTCACCCGATTGGCGCTCCATGACGCTCTGCGCTAATTAGTGCACGCCATGTCATCTTCTCCTCGAGCCGCGCGTGTCGCGGCGCTGCGTCAGGCCCTCGAGCGCCGCGTGCTCGTCCTCGACGGCGCCATGGGCACCGCCATCCAGGCGCTCAACCTCGGCCCGGACGACTTCGGCGGCGTCGATCTCGAGGGATGTAACGAAAATTTGAACACCACCCGGCCCGCGGCCATCGAGGGCATTCACAAGCGCTACTTCGAGGCCGGCGCCGACATCGCCGAGACCAACAGCTTCGGCTCCACGCCGCTCGTGCTCGCTGAGTACGGCCTGAGCGAGAAGGCGTTCGAGATCTCCAAATTGTCGGCGGAGATCGCGCGCCGCGCGGCCGATGCCGCGAGCACGCCGGAGCGTCCGCGCTGGGTGGCGGGCTCCATGGGCCCGACGACGAAGGCCATCTCCATCACCGGCGGCGTGACGTTCGACGAGCTCGTGGCGCACTTCCATGAGCAGGCGCGCGGGCTTCACGCGGGCGGCGTCGACTATTTCCTCATCGAGACCTGCCAGGACACGCGCAACATCAAGGCCGCGATCCTCGGCATCGAGAAGCTCTTCGCCGAGGGCGCGGAGCGCATTCCGGTCGCGGTGAGCGGCACCATCGAGGCGATGGGCACCATGCTGGGCGGGCAGGGCGTCGAGGCGCTGGCGACGTCGCTCGAGCACGTGGACCTGCTCTACATCGGCCTCAACTGCGCCACCGGTCCGGAGTTCATGACCGACCACCTGCGCTCGCTCGCGCGCATGGCTCGCACGCGCGTGGCCGTGGTGCCGAACGCGGGCCTGCCCGACGAGAACGGCCACTACCTCGAGACGCCGGAGATGATGGCGCGCACGCTCTCGCGCTTCGGCGAGGAGGGCTGGCTCAACCTCATCGGCGGCTGCTGCGGCACCACCGACGCGCACATCCGCGCTCTCTCGAGCATCGCCCCGAAGCTCAAGCCGCGCGTGATCCCCGTCGAGCGGCGCAGCGCCTTGAGCGGCGTGGACTACCTCGAGATCGCCGACGACAACCGGCCGGTGATCGTGGGCGAGCGCACCAACGTGCTCGGCAGCAAGAAGTTCAAGGAGCTCATCCGCGACGGCAAGATCGACGAGGCCACCGAGATCGCCAAGGCGCAGGTGAAGCGCGGCGCCCAGGTGATCGACGTCTGTGTGCAGGACCCCGACCGCGACGAGAGCGCCGACATGCGCGCGTTCCTCGACATGGTCATCAAGAAGGTCCGCGTGCCGTTGATGATCGACACCACGGACGCCAAGGTCATCGATCTCGCGCTGACATACTGTCAGGGCAAATCGATTATCAACTCTGTCAATTTGGAAGATGGCGAGGAGCGCTTCGAGCACGTCGTGCCCATCGCGCGGAAGTACGGCGCGGCGCTCGTCGTGGGCTGCATCGACGAGGACAAGAAGCAGGCCCAGGCCATCACCCGCCAGCGCAAGCTCGACATCGCCATTCGCTCGCGCGACATCCTCACCAAGAAGTACGGCGTCGCCGAGGAGGATCTGTACTTCGATCCCCTCGTGTTCCCGTGCGCGACCGGCGATCAGAACTACGTGGGCAGCGCTGTGGAGACCATCGAGGGCGTGCGGCTCATCAAGCAGCACCTGCCCCGGTGCAAGACCGTGCTCGGCATCTCAAACGTGTCGTTCGGGCTGCCCGCGGCCGGCCGGGAAGTATTGAATTCGGTATTTCTTTATCACTGTGTCCAGGCCGGCCTGGACATGGCGCTCGTCAACGCCGAGAAGCTCGAGCGCTATCCGCAGATCCCGGCCGAGGAGCGCAAGCTCGCCGAGGACCTCATCTGGAACCGCGGCGCAGATCCCATCGCCGCGTTCGCCGCGCACTTCCGCGACCGCAAGGCCAAGGTCGCCGATCGCTCCACGCTCCCGATTGAAGAGCGCATCGCCCGCTGCGTGATCGAGGGCTCCAAGGACGGCCTCTTCGACGACCTCACCGAGCAGCTCAAGAAGCAGCGCCCGCTCGACGTGATCAACGGCCCGCTCATGGCCGGCATGGACGAGGTGGGACGGCTCTTCAACGCCAACGAGCTCATCGTGGCCGAGGTGCTCCAGAGCGCCGAGGTGATGAAGGCAGCCGTGGCGTTCCTCGAGCCGCACATGGACAAGGCCGACGTGGCCACGCGCGGCAAGGTGGTGCTCGCCACGGTGAAGGGCGACGTCCACGACATCGGCAAGAACCTGGTGGACATCATCCTCACCAACAACGGCTTCCAGGTGGTGAACCTGGGCATCAAGGTGCCGCCCGAGAAGATCATCGAGGCCGTGAAGGAGCACCGGCCGGACATCGTCGGCTTGTCGGGACTGCTGGTGAAGAGCGCGCAGCAGATGGTGGTGACGGCCGAAGACCTCTCGCGCGCGGGCGTGCAGGTGCCCATGCTCGTGGGCGGCGCGGCGCTGTCGGCGAACTTCGTCGACAAGCAGATCGCCAACGCCTACTCGGGCACCGTGGCCTATGCGAACGACGCCATGAGCGGCCTCGAGCTCGCCAAGCAGATCACCGACCCCGAGCGCTTCCAGAAGCTGCAGGGCGATCTCGCCGCGCGGCGCGCCAAGCTCAAGAGCGTGGACGTGTCCGCGCCGGTGAAGAAGGTGGGCCAGAAGCGCTCCGGCGCGATCAGGCCGCCCGCCGACTTCCCGAAGCCGCCCGACCTCGATCGGCACGTGCTCACCCAGACGCCGCTCGACCAGATCTGGGGCTTCATCAACCCGGTCATGCTCTACGGCCGCCACCTGGGATTGAAGAGCAGCGTGGTCCGCCAGATCGAGACCGCCAGCGTTTCCGAGCTCGCGCAGACCGAGGCGGGCCGCAAGGCCATCGAGCTCAAGGAGATGATGGACGCGCTGCGCGCCGAGTGCCGCACGGGCCTGATGAGCGTGAAGGCCGTGTACCGCTTCTACCGCGCGGCCAGCGAGGGCAACGCGCTGCACCTCTACGACCCGAGCGGCGCCAAGCTCACCACCTTCGAGTTCGGGCGCCAGCCGGGCGCCGAGGGTCTGTGCCTCGCCGACTACGTGAAGCCCGCGAGCGAGGGCACCGACGACACCGTGGCGCTCTTCGTGACCACCGCGGGCGCCGGCATCCGCGACGCGGCCGAGAAGTTCAAGCGCCAGGGTGACTATCTTCGCTGTCACGCCTTGCAGGCTTTGGCGCTCGAGACCGCCGAGGCCTACGCCGAGCTCCTCCACACCCAGCTCCGCACCCTTTGGGGTTTTCCCGATGGCCCGAATGTGGACATGCTTGACCGCTTCAAGGCCAACTACCGCGGCAAGCGGTATTCGTTCGGGTATCCCGCATGCCCACGTCTCGAGGATCAGCAGCAGCTCTTCTCGGTGCTCAGGCCCGAGGAGATCGGCGTGCAGCTCACGGACGGCTGCATGATGGACCCGGAGGCGAGCGTGTCCGCGGTGGTGTTCCACCACCCGCAGGCCAGCTACTTCTCGGTGCACGACTTGTCGCAGGGCTGAGCCTGCTGCTCGCGGCGGGCTGCGGTCGCGACTTCGCGGCGCCGAACCAACAAGCCCACCCGCTCTTCGCCCAGGCGGATCCGAGCAGCGTGGCCCCCCGCGCCGTCTCGCACATCGAGGTGAGCGGCGGCTCGGGCCACTACACCGCCCAGCTGCTGATCGAGACCGGCAACAGCGGCGACCCCGTCGTGGACGCCACGCCCACCGACCCCGCCGACGGCGGGCCGCTCTTCTTCACCTACAAGGCCGGCGGCGTGGGCGGCGTGGTGGACAAGGTGCAGGTGTCCGACGGCTCGACCACCGCGGTGGTGCAGATTCGCGTCGGCCAGTCGCTGGCCATCACGCCCGAGCAGCTCAACCGCGCGCCCCTGCAGAGCTGGGCCTTCAACGTGAGCGGCGGCCAGGCGCCGTTCTGCTTCAGCGTCGCGACCGAGGAGTCGCATGGCGGCGCGTGCGACGGCGCCGCCCTGGGGCTGGGCTGCACGAGCGACGGCGGTGCGGCCTGCGTGATTTCCGACGGCGGGACGGGCTCGTGCATCGTGGCCGCGCCCCCCGACGACGCCGGGAACTCGAACTCGGCCAGCTACCAGGCGCGAAGCTGCGGCGACGGGTTCGACGTCATCACCGTCACCGACGCCACCGGGAGCTCGGCGACGGCGCGGGTGGGCGTGAGCGCCGAGCTCATGCTGCTCACGGGCTCCAGCTCCACCAATCCCCGGGGAACGGTGCTCCTGCAGGCCAGCGGCGGTGTGCCGCCGTACCTCTTCTCCCTGGACGACCGGGGAAACCGCAGCGGGGGCTCCGTCGACACCGGTGGCGTGTATACGGCCGGGCCAAACGCCAACGTCAGCGACGTGGTTCAGGTGGTGGACGCGGTGGGCGCGCGGACCGTCGCGGGCATCGACGTGGGCGACAACGAGGTGCAGGTCCCCCGCTCGGCAGGCGTGATCGTGGTCAGCGGCGACTTCAACGGCGACGGGCTCTCCGACGTGGCAGCCGTGGTGAACACGCTGCTCGGCACGCAGCTCCTCCTCGCAGCGGGCGATGGCACCGGTTTGTCCCCGGTGCGGACCTTCTTCTTGTCGCAGGACTTTCCCGACCAGGTCCTGGTGGGCGACTTCGACGGCAGCGGCACCGCAGACCTCCTCCTGGTCACCTCCATCAACACGGGCTACGAGCTCCGGTTCGTGAGCGGCCGGCGCGACGGGAGCTTCGACTTCCCCGTGCCCATCGCGGCGCGGTTCGATCAGATCCGGGAGCCCTTGGTGGTGATGCACGCCCACAACGGCCTGCAGCTCGTCCAGGACATGGTCCTCACCATGGAGCCAGGTGACGGCGGCAACGATCCGCGCTCCGGCGTCGCGGTGGACCTCGATCCCCACACCCTGGGCATCAACTACGTCAGCCGGTTCGACCTGCCCTTCTCAGGCACCTGGGACGCCGAGCAGATCCTCGCTGCAGACTTCGAGGGCAACGATACCCAGGTGGTGGTCGTGCACGGCGGGGCGCCGAGCACCGGCGCGAGCGCGTGTCCGGGTGGAGCGGCCCAGGCGGCCTGGTTCCTCACCTTCCAGGTCGATGACGATGGCGGCATCGAGCAGACCACCTACGCCGATGCAGGCGCGCTTTGTGTCCCCGTGTCCGACCCTGAGTTCGACACGCTGACCCCGCTCTTTCACGACCCCAATCAGGCGCTGCCGGACTTCCTGGTCACCCACTCCGACGACACCGCGGGCTCAAACTCCTTCTCCTACGCCGTGCAGGAGTACAGCGACCAGACCGGGCAGTACCACGCGGTGAACATCCCCGAGGAGGCGCCGGACCACGCCGTGGGCTACTACGGCAACTGGATCGACGACGCGAACGGCTACCCCGCCGGGATCCACGCGGAGGTGATTACCCTCGGCGAGACCGGCAACCACCGCTACATGCTCCCCGTCGATGGCGGGCAGGCGGTGCTGCGCAGCGACGCCTTGCCTCCCCTGGCGAGCGCAGTTTTCGCCGTCGACGTGGACAACGACGCCTACCCCGACGCGGTGATCCTCGAGGGCGACGCCGGGCTGGTGCGGGTGCAGCGCGGCGGGCCCGATGCGCGGCTGGGGTTGGGCCACACCCGGCAGCTCGTGGCCAACGCGCAGCTCGCCGTCGCCACGGATCTCGACGGGGACGGGCGCGCAGACCTGGTCGTCGCCGACGATGCGTTGCGCATCTGGTGGGGCTCGGCCGACGGCGGCATGGCGCAGGACCGCGCGGCTCCACTGCTCGGCGGCTCGGTGATTGACCTGACCGCCGGCACCGGAGAGGTCTGGGCCTTTGGGCAGGACAGCAGCTTCAACTGGCTCATGGGCCGGCTCGCTTGGACCGCCGATGCCGGGCTGGGCATGGCCACGCTGAGCATCGACCCCTCCAGCACCACGCTCTTGGCGACAGACACCCTCTCCATGCAGCCCATGAACGCAGGGGGCCCCGGCTTGCTCTTCCAGGAAGTGGGGTTTCAGGACTTCGCCCAGCCCAACGCGGGCCTGGTGATCACCAGCCCGGACGGCGGTCTGATGGCGGTGGACGATCCGCTCTTCGCCGGGGCGAACGACGGCGCGCTCTACGCCCCGGTGCACGTCAGCGGCGCGGATGCAGACGACCTGGTGGCGGCGAGCTACGACAGCAACCAAGGCGCCTGGACGCTCGCGCTCTACCCGGCGACGTCGTCGGCGGGCAGCCGTTGGGCTGCGGCGCCGAGCGCCACCACCGCCGTGTCGGTGCGCTCGAGCTTCGATGGCAGCGACTATCCCATGGTGGCCGGAGGCATCTTCGGCTTCGCGTCCACGCCGGGCGGAGCGCTCGATTCGGTGCTGGTGGCAGGCGCGTTCGACGACGGCTCGGGGGGCTGCGACGCGTCCAACAACGGCGAGGCCTTCGCGGTCTACAAGGTGGTGGGTGGCCAGTTCCAACGGGTCGCCTCCACCGACACCGGCCTCATGGACGACCCGTGCTACGCGCAATACGCGCTGCGGCTCCAGGCCGCCGACTTCAACGGCGACCACCAGAACGAGCTGCTCCTCCTCGATCGAGGCACCTTGCAGAACTACGACTACGGCACCGGCTCGCTGAGCGACCTCGACCTCCCGCTGTACCGGGTGGATCTCACGTCGAGCGGCGACATGGGCGTCACGCCGCTGGTGCTCGCGGGCTACAACGCCGACGCGGCCGCCGCCGACTTCGATGGCGACGGACGGGGGGATCTGGGCATTTGCAAGCTCTCGTTCCCGCTGCAGAGCCCCGATTCGGCGGATCAGCTCCTCTTTGCGTTCAGCCATCCTGACGGGTCACTGTACTGACGCGCGCTGCTGTCGAAGGGCTTTCCGCTCGGCCCGAATCTGGCGATGCTAGGGCGCCAATCCGGGGTTCCGCATGTCCTCCACGTTGAAGACCCCTCGAGCGTCGTGGGTTCCGCTCGCCGCGGTGGCCCTGTTGGCTGCGGGCTGTGACCGCAGCTTCACCGCGCCCCAGAACAACGCCAACCCGTCGGACAAGCTCGAAGCGCTTGCGCTCCCGTCGGAGGTCGCGCCGGGCGGCGTCTCGCTCATCGATGTGTCTGGCGGCGCTCCGCCGTATGAGGTCGACGTCCGGCCCGAGGACAACAAGAGCGGCGGCGCCAACGCGGACTCACACAGCGCCACCCACCCCACCGACGGCGGCTCGCACATCTACTTCCAGTACAAGGCGGGGCCCCTCGGCGGAAAGACCGACGTGGTCACGGTCACCGACAGCGACGGCGGGCTCGTGGACGTGCAGGTGCGGGTGGGCGACCCGCTGACCATCTCGCCGGAGCTCCAACAGCGCGCGCCCCTCCAGAAGCAGAGCTTTGCCATCCGCGGGGGCGAGGCGCCCTACTGGGTGTACATCAAGTCGGACAACAACGATTGCGCGGGCAGCACCACCGACGCCGGCCCGATCGACCAGCTCACCACCCCCGACTGCGTCATCGTCGACGGCGGCCAGGGCTCGTGCATCGACAGCACGGGCACGCTCACCGTGCGCTCCTGCGGCGGCGGCACCGACACCATCACCGTGTACGACCAGGCGGGCGCCAAGGCCGAGGCCACGGTCCCGGTGAGCGAGGCCCTCCAGCTCCAGGCGGCCCACCCGAGCACGGTGCCCGGCGGCTCGGTGCAGCTCGAGGCGGTGGGCGGCGTGCCGCCCTACATCTACAGCTACGCGCCGCGCGGCAACCACAGCGACGGCCGCGTGGACGTGGACGGCATCTTCACCGCTGGACCCAACCCCAACGTGAGCGACCAGCTCCAGGTCTCGGACAACGTGGGCGCCTCGCAGACGGTGAGCGTGGAGATCCAGAGCCCGTCGGTGGCGCTCCCCAGGGGCGACACGTACCAAATCGTCACCGGCGACTTCAACGGCGACAGCACCCAGGACGTGCTGGCCATCAGCCAGGGCGAGAACGCCATCGGTCAGCCGCTGATGGTGCTGGTCACCGGCAGCGGCAGCGGCTTCACCGGCTCCCGCGAGTTCACGCTGCCCTTCCAGCAGACCCAGGCCTTGGTGGGCGACTTCAACGGCGATGGCACCACGGACCTGCTCCTCACCGACACGCGAAACGACACCATCTCGTTTGGCCTGCAGCTGGTGTCGGGTCGCCGCGACGGGAGCTTGGACTTCTTGCCCGAGGTCAGCATCCCCACCAACACCGTCTTCTCGCAGCTGGCGGAGTACGACTTCTCCCCGGAGTTCGGCTCCGGGACGACGGCGTACGCCTTGTCGCTCACCCAGCTCGCCGACGGCGGCGTGGGTCAGCTGACCGCGATCACCGCCGACGCGAGCGGCAAGCTCAGCATCGCCACGGTCATGGACATTCCCCAGACCGGCGACGGCTCGAACGAACAGCTCATCGTCGCGAAGGACTTCCAGGGCTTTGAGCAGGTGCTGTTGGCGTTCGCGCCGCAGGCGGGCTCCGGCTGCACCTCGCAGCAGCTGGAGGTGGTTGCCCTGGCCTTCGCCGACTCGGGTGACGGGGGCATCGCCCGCGATCCCGCCACCGACCAGCACTTCTGCGTCCCCGTGCCGGACCCCTCCTCGTCGACGCTCACGCCGGTCACGTTCACCAACCAGACCGACTTCCCCGACTTCGTGGTGTCGGGCAACTCCGGGTTCCCCTTCAGCCTCGCGCTCAACGACGGGAACAACCAGTACCAGGCGGTGAGCTTCGATGGTGGCGGTGCCTACCAGGACCTTCTCTTCAGCTATGACCCCGTGGTTCGCATCTCCTACATGGGCTCGACGAACGTGGGCGTGGAGACCGAGGTTCAGGTGATCTGGCCGGACACCGTGGACCGTTGGTTCTTCCCCCAGGACGGCGGGCCGTTCTCGCTCCGCACCGACGGGCTGGTCGGCGGCTTCGAAGACGTGACCTCGACCGACTTCGACGGCGACTCGCGCCTCGACGAGTTCGCGGTCTTGACCGACGGCGGCCTGCTCGAGTTCCTCCGCGGCGGCCGCGACGCCCACCTCGCCACGGGCCACAGCCGCGCCCTGCAGGGCTACAGCAACATGGTGGGCATGGCCGACCTCGATCACGACGGTGTGGACGACGTGATCGTGACCGACGACTACAGCGTCCGCGTCTTCTGGGGCGACCGCACCCAACCCCTGGCCGTGGGCCCACAGCTCGACCTGGGGTTCAACGTCGACGACATCGCGCGCGGCAAGACGGGCGGCTGGGTGGCCGTGGATGACCCTGGGTTCTCGGACAATCCGCAGACGCGCGTACAGCACATCTCGCAGGACGACGGCGGCCTGACCCAGAGCGAGGCGAGCCAGCCGCTGTCCGGCTACACCTACCTCTCGTCCATCGACCTCGGCCCTCAGGTTGGCGATGCCGTGCTCATGCTCGAGTTCTTCGATGAGCCGCTCTCCGGCCAGGACGTCGCGCCTGCAGACACGCAGGCCACCGTCGTCGTCAACGCCGGCGGGCGAACCACCTTCGTGGACGACCCACTGCTCTTCAACTCGGCCATCATCGCCGGCGTGAACATCGGCTCGGTCGACGGCGGCCAGGACCTCGTGCTGGGCTACGCCGACACCCTGGGTGACAACGGAACCCTGGAGCTGCACCCCTTCTTGCCCAGCGATGCGGGCTTCTGGGACCCCAACGCGTCGGATGTGGCGGAGTTCGACGACTCCTTCTTGAACCCGCTGGTGGTCACCGGCGTGTTCCCGTTCGCGTCGACGCCGGGCGGCCCGCTCGATCGGGTGCTGGTGGCGGCGGGCGCCTCCGACGGACAAGGCGGCTGCCAGGCGGTCTCCAGCGACACCGGGGAAGGCAGCGACGCCGCGCTGTACGTGTACTCCGTGGCAGGCGGCCACCTCACCCTCCTCGCCAGCGGCCAGTACAGCCAGGACTTCGGCGACGAGCCGTTCGACAACTTCTGCGACGCCCAGTCGCTCTGGCGGGTGCGGGCCGTCAGCCTCGCCGGCGTGACCACGCTGCTCATCCACGACCACCACTACGCCTATGACCGAAACCTCGACCTGGCCGCCGCGAAGACACTGTGGGTGGATCAATTTGGAATCGAGACCGGAAGCCTGGAGATCGCTCCCGACACCACCGACCTCGCCACCGGCGATCTCAACGGCGACGGCCTGGTCGACGTGGTGAGCACCACCTTCGAGACCGAGTTCCAGTTCAGCCTGACCCACGCCGACGGCACGCTGTACTGACCATGCCCGCTCCGCTCCCAGGTCTGTGCACCACCGGCATCGGCTCGCTGCCGCACACCCAGCTCGAGCTGGCGCTGCAGCAGGCCTTCGCCGTGGACGTGCCCGTGCTGCCCCAGCTCCCGGCCACCGACCCCAACGAGCTCATGATTCCTCAGGCGCTCGAGGGGCTGCCGGGGCTGGAGGTCGACGACGGCGGCGAGTGTCGGATCGAGCTTGGGCAGTGGCAGCGCGGCTCGCGCGACGTGGCCGTGCGGCTGGAGCGGGCGCTCGCGGGCCAGGAGCTCTCCTACTTCGAGCCCACCGCGCTCACCTGCCGCGCCTGGAAGCCGTTCCTCTGGGACGTGGAAGAGAAGCGGCGGCCCTGGGCCAAGGCGCAGCTGACTGGACCGATGACGTTGCGCTTCGTGACCCGCCTCGCCGACGGCCGGCCGCTCTCTGCGGCGCCGGAGGTGGAGGCCCAGGTGCAGAAGCTGGTGCTCGCGCGCGGCCTGGCCATGGTGCGCGCGCTCCGCGAGACCGGCGCGCACCCGGTGCTCTTCCTCGACGAGCCCGGGCTCTACGCCTTCGACAAGAAGGACCCTCAGCACCTCATCGCCCTTCAAGAGCTGCGCATCCTGCTGCTCGCGCTCCGCAAGGAGGGCGCCACGGTGGGCATCCACTGCTGCTCGAACACCGACTGGTCGTCGCTGCTCGCGCTGGAGCTGGATGTGCTCTCCATCGACGCGCGGCTCTCGCTGGGCTCGCTGCTCACCCACCGCGCGGCGTTCGCGGCATTCGTGGATGCGGGGCGGCGGCTGTCGCTGGGCGTCATCCCCACCAACCTCGACGCGAGCTACCAGGTGGAAGAGCTGGTGGCGGGTGTGCTCCAGACCTTCGCCCAGCACGACCTGAGCCCGGAGCGCGTGCAGCGCGTGCTGGCCTCGGCGCTGCTCACGCCCGCTTGCGGACTGGCGCTGCGCACGGTGAGTGACGCCGAGCGCATCTTCGCCGAGCTCGAGGACGCCCGCGGCCGGCTGCGCGCCGCGCTCGCTCGCTAATCGACGTTCTCGCCCCATTCCCTGACCGCGGTCTCGACCCCACCTTTGGGGCCGGAGGGGCGCGATGTCGATTGCGATCGTGGAGGACCTGCGCCGCTATGACGGCCCGTGGACGAAGCGGCTCTGCACCGCCGCGCTGCGACCCGGCTTCTGGGCCGTGGCCGCTTTTCGCACCATGGACGCGGTGAATGCACTGCCGGCGCCGATTTCACTGGCGGTGAAGCTGTGGGCGCGGCCGCTGCAGCTCGCGGTGCAATTGGTGACGGGCGTGGAGCTCCAGTCGGGCGCGCGCATCGGGCCCGGGCTCTACGTGGCCCACTGGGGCGGCATCGTGGTCTCGCGGCGGGCCACGCTGGGCGCGCGCTGCGACCTCTCGCCGGGCGTGATCCTCAGCGAGGCCGCGGGCCGCGAGGGCCGGTTCGGCGCGCCCACCTTGGGCGATCGCGTCTTCATCGGGCCGGGCGCCAAGCTCTACGGACCGATCCGCGTCGGCAGCGACGCCGCCATCGGCGCCAACGCGGTCGTGAACCGCGACGTGCCCGAGGGCGTGACGGCCGCGGGCGTGCCGGCACGGGTGGTGTCGGAGCAGGGGAGCCGCGGGCTCCTCGAGGCCGGCCAGGCCGCTCCGCCCGAGGCGCCGCGGAACGTGGTGCGCGTGGAGGCGCTCGAGCGGAACTGAGCGTCGGATTTCCGCGCGGCGCGCACCCGGCCGCGGTAGAGAAGCCCTTCATGGCCACGCCCACCGAAGCGCGCATCGCCCTGGCCCAGAAGCTCGCGGGGCTCACCGGCCGCAAGAAGGTCGACGCCCTCCTCGACGCGCAAGACCCGCGCGCGCTCGTGCGCAGCCTGCCCGCCGAGGACCTGTACTTCACGCTCAAGGAAGTGGGCCTCGACGACGCGCAGGAGCTGGTCACGCTGGCCTCGCCCGCGCAGTTCCGCAGCTTCGTGGACCTCGACTGCTGGCGGCGCGAGGGGCTGCAGCCGCGCGCGGTGCTGCCCTGGCTCCGGACCGCGCTCGAGGGCGACGACTTCGCACAGAAGCTGAAGGCGCTGGACGTGGAGATCGTGGAGCTGCTCCTGCGCGAGACGGTGGACGTCTGGGATCGCGAGGAGGACCCCGATCGCGAGCCGCTCGGCCACCCGTGGACCTCGCCCGAGGGCCGATATGTGCTCGACTTCAAGCTCGAGGGCGAAGATCTCCAGGCGCTGCAGCGCGTGGTGGGCACCTACTACGAAGAAGATCCGCTGCAGGCGGTGCGCTTCCTCGAGGCGGTGCGCTGGGAGCTGCCCAGCGAGCTCGAGGAGACCGCGCTCCGCTTCCGCACCGGCCGCATGGCGGACCTGGGCTTCCCCGAGCTGGAGCACGCGCTCAAGCTCTACGCGTACGTGGATCCCGACGCGGCGCTGCCCACCGAGTCGTCGCGGCCGGCCGAGCCGCCGGGGTTCTTTCTCCAGTCGCTGGGGAGCCGCGGCTTCCTCGACGAGGCGCTGGCGCTGCTCCCGGCCGATGGGCCGCTGCGCATCGATCGCGAGCTGGTCTACGTGTTCAACGGCGCGCTCGTGGCCGACGGCGTGGAGCCTGGCGATCTCGACGGCGTGCGACGGCAGCTCGCGGCCGCGCGCGATCACCTCGCGCTCGGGCTGGAGTATGCCGCCCAGGGCGATGCCAAGCGCGGCGCGGAGCTCCTGCTCACTGCGCCCATCGCGCGCATCTTCCAGGTGGCCTCGGGCCTGACGCTCAAGCGGAAGTTCCGCGCCGACCGCCTGGTGCAGGGCGGCTTCGCGGGCTTCCCGGGCGCCAAGAACACCAGTTGGTTCGACGCGCCGCTGGGCGCTGCCATCGAAGGCTTGCGTCGGAAGCGGCCGCAGCTCGCGGTGGCCTTGGAGCGCGAGGGCGGTGGTCATGAGCTGCGTCCGTTCCGGAGCCGGAAGGATCTGGCGCTCGTCGATGCGGCGCTCGAGCGCGCCGAGGCGCTGGCGCAGCTGGCGCAGCGGCTGGGGCTGGACGCTTCGCAGGCCGAGCGCGCTGCGAAGGCCGCGCGCGCCGAGCTCTACGCCGACGTGCGGCTGAGCGAGCTGGTGATCCACCTCGCGCTGCAGGGCCGCGGCAAGCCCGTGGAGGCGCTCGTTCCCTTCAAGCCCAAGGCCGTGGTGGACGCGGCGTCGTGGGCGCTCGTCGGCGACAAGGCCTCGCCCGAGCTGGAGCGCGCGCTGCGCCAAGCGCTCGCGGGCGCGGCGAGGACCGACGTCGAGAAGCAGATGGCGCGCGAGCTGGGGGACTACGCGATGGTGCGCGCGTCGGAGGAGCTCGGCGTGCTCCGTGGTGAAGCGGCACCGGAGGCGGCGCTGCTCGCGGGCTTGCCGCTGCTGGTGTCGCCCGGCTGACTGGAAGTTTGACCGCCTCGCACCGCGCTCACTCCGGAATCTCGACGGCACGCTGACGCATTCGTCGCAGGGGCGCATCGAAACGGCGCCTTGGCACGCGGCCTGCTCTTCCCGTCATTCGGGGAGGGGCGGGCCATGGGCGAGGACCTGGCGGGGCGCCTGGGCGGGCGCGACGGGCTGGCGTACGGCGCGTCGTTCCTGTTCGGGCTGTGCATGTACTCCAGCATCGTGAGCCTGTTCCCGGCGCTCGACGCGCTCCGTCCGGCGCTGCTCACCTCGGGCGTGGCCGCGGGCGCGTTCGTGCTGCGGCGGCTGGTGCAGCGCGAGCACGTGGGCCTCGACGGTCGTCGGGGCATGGCGCTGGTGGCGCTCTGCGTGCTCGCGTTCGTGTCGCAGTCCTGGTCGGTCTTTCCCAAGGCCACGCAGGACTACGCCACCGAGCTCGCCAAGGACGCGGCCATCTGCCTGGTGATCGCCCAGGTGGTGACCAACGCCGCGCGGCTGAAGGCGATCCTCATCGCCTGTCTCGTCGGCGGGCTCGCCCCGGCCTGGTACTCGTTCCAGAACTACGTGAACGGCACGCACCTCATCGACGGCGGCCGCGCGCGCTGGGAGGGCATCTACCTCGACCCCAACCACATGGCGATGGCCATGGTCTTCCTCGTGCCGGTGGGGATCACGCTCGTCCTTCGCGGGCGCGGGCTCTGGCGCGTGCTGGGCGCGGTGAGCGTGCTCGGCTCGCTGACGGCGATCGCGGTGTCGGCGTCACGCGGCGGCGCGCTCGGCTTGTCGCTCACCTGTCTCATCTGGGCCGCGCGCGAGAAGCAGCGCGCCCGTACGTTGAGCCTCTTCGCCGTGGTGGTGCTGCTCTTCCTCGCGTTCTCGCCCAAGAGCTTCTGGAACCGCACCCAGACCATCGGCGATTACCAGACCGACGTCTCCGCGCTCGGCCGCGTGCACGCCTGGCAGGTGGGCCGCGCCATCAGCGCCGACAAGCCGCTGCTCGGCGCGGGCGCGGGTGCGTTCCTCTACGCCTGGCCGCTCTACGCGCCCGTGGAGGCACGCGGCCAGGCGTACGTGGCCCACAACATCTTCCTGGCCATGATTGGCGAGCTGGGCTGGGTGGGCTTCTTCCTCTTTCTGGCCTTCGTGGCCTCGTCGCTGTCCGCGGCCTACCGCGCCGCCGACGCGCCCGTGGGCGGACCGTGGATCCGCGCCATCTTCGCCGGCGCGTGCGGCTACGTGCTCTGCGACATGAGCTCCGGCTACGTCACCAGCGCGCACTTCTTCTTCATCTTCGGGCTGCTCTCGGCGTCGGCGCGGATCCGCGAGTTCGAGCGGACGGCGCTCGTCGCGAGCGTGAGCGAAGCCCCGACCGCGGCGGATTCCGTTTTGGCCGAGGGGGCCGCATGAGCGTCGAGACGCTGGCGAGGGACGAGACACGCGCACCCGATGCAGCGCGCGTCCGCATGCTGATGATGGTGCAGAACTTCTTCCTCGGCGGGACCGAGGGCCAGGCGGTGGAGCTCTTTCGCCGCTTGCCGTCGAACTGGGACGCCGCGCTCGCCTGCGTGATCAAGGACGGCCCGTACCTGGCGACGATCCGCGAGCTCGGCTGTGAGCCCATGGAGCTCCCGCTGCGCGGCTCGGTGGCGCGGCTGAACACGGCCGCGCAGATCGCCAAGCTCGCCAGCGCGATGCGCGCGCGCGATGTGCGGCTGGTGCACGCGCACGACTTCTACACCACGCTGCTCGCGGTCCCGGCCGCGAAGCTCGCGGGCGCGAAGGTGATCGTCGGCCGGCTGGACCTCGGGCACTGGCCCACGGGCCTCGCGCGCCAGCTGCTGGTGTGGGCCACGCGCGCGGCCGACGGCGTCATCGCGAACGCTGGCGCCATCCGCGAGGCGCTCGTGTCGCGCGAGGGGCTGCCGGCCGATCGCATCCGGGTGATCCACAACGGCATCGACCTCGCTGCTTTCGACGCCCGCGCCAACGCGCCGCTCACCGACGCGCTGCCTGGACGCCCGGGCGTGAAGCCGTTCGTGCACGTGGCGAACATGACCCACCCGGTGAAGGCCCAGGAGGACCTGTTCCACGCGGTGCGCATCTTGCGGCACGACCACCCCGAGCTCTCCGTGTGGCTCGTGGGCGACGGGCCGCGCCGCAAGAAGCTGGAGGCGCTGGCCACCCAGCTGGGCATCGGTGGGCGCGTGCACTTCCTGGGGCACCGCCGCGACGTGGCGGCGATCCTGCGGCGCGCGTACGCGGGCGTGCTCTGCTCGCATGCCGAAGGGCTGTCGAACGCGCTCATCGAGTACCTCGCTGCGGGGCTTCCGACCGTGGCGAGCGACGTGGGCGGGAGCGGCGAGCTGGTGGCCGACGGCGAGCGCGGACTGCTGGTGCCTGCTGCGAATCCGACCGCACTCGCCCATGCGATGGAGCGCCTGCTCGAGCGGCCGGAGCTCG
Organism: Deltaproteobacteria bacterium; assembly: GCA_018266075.1. GTDB lineage: Bacteria > Myxococcota > Myxococcia > Myxococcales > SZAS-1 > SZAS-1. The sequence continues at coordinate 70,565 of JAFEBB010000002.1, forward strand.
CGCGCGGGTTCGGGGGCGCTGGACGCGCGTTCGTGGAGCGCGAGCTGACCGTGGAGCAGCTCGTGGCCCGGCACGACGCGTTCTATCGCGAGGTCCTCCAACGAACCTGAGCGCGGTTGGCTGGCCGACGGCATGCCGAGCTCGACCCCTGTCGGGCCGATGGAGCGTGCCTAACTTGGCCGCCATGGAGCACGCGCACAGCGAGGATCCGGACAAGCGGCCCATCCTCATCGTGGAGGACGACCGCGACATCGCCGAGGTGATGGCCGAGCTCGTGCGCGGCGACGGCTACGACGCGCGGGTGGCCACCGATGGCCAGGAGGCGCTGAAGCGGCTGCACGAATCGCCGGCGCCGTGCTGCATCCTGCTCGACCTGATGCTGCCCGTGCTCAGCGGCTGGGACTTTCTGGAGACGCTTCAAGACGAGCGGCCGGAGTACCGCGACATCCCGGTGATCGTGGTCTCGGCGGCGCACAACCCGCGGCTGCCCGAGGGCGTGCGGCTCTTGCCCAAGCCGCTGGATCTGGCGACGCTCACCCAGGCCATCGGCGAGGCCACCGGGCACTGAGCCAAAATGAAGCGGGCCCGACCGCGTGAGCAGCCGGGCCCGCGAGACGTCTCAGCGCTGAATCAGAAGCCGCTGCACTGAACGGCGGCGAACGAGCCCGAGAGCGGGCCCGACGGACCGCCGCCGCCGCTGCAGCTGCGCGCGGGCGAGCCCGGCGCCGGGCAGGAGCTCACCTGGGTGGCGCCCTGCGTGTTGCCCACGATGGTCGAGCACCCCGAGGACTGCGAGAGGCAGGTGCACGAGGTGGTGCCGTTGGCGCCCGGCGACGTGTAGCAGCAGGCGGTGATGGAGCAGCTGCTGTCCGGGTACGCGCCGCAGCTTGCCGAGCTGTTGCAGATGCAGGTGTTGTTGCTGGTCTGGCAGCCCCAGCCGGTGCCCGTGGCCGGCGCGGAGATGAGGTTCACGTTGAAGTTTCCGTCGAGCACGCTCACGTTGTAGCTCGTGTAGTTGATGGTGCCGTTCTGGGCGATGGAGGTGATGTGCGGCGAGCCACCGGAGAGGCTCAGCGTGCCCTTGCCCAGGGTGTTGGTGCTCCCGCTCACCGTGTAGCTGCCCGTGCCCACCGCCGAGGAGCTCGCGCTGGTGATGTTGCCCTCGACGATGTTGGTGGTGGAGGGGAAGTTCTTGAGCGAGATCGGCTTGTAGACCTGCGTGGTGCCGAAGACGTCGGTGTAGAACGCGCCGCCGTCCGGGTAGTAGTAGGGCACGTCCTGGTTGTTCGGCAGGTATACGTCGTGCGCGCTGCTGTTGTAGGCGAACACGATGCGCCCGTCGCCCAGGTACCCGTAGTACGGCGGGAAGGTGTGGCTCTGGAACATCGAGCAGGTCATCGGCGCGTCGAACATCATGAACTTGAGGGTGGGCCGGCCCGTCTGCGAGTCGGTGCCCGTGGCCTCGAAGGCGCCCGCCACCGTGAAGGGCTGCGTGCCGCTCAGCGAGCCGGCGCCCGAGCCCAGGCCGCCGGGGCCCCCCGTGCCCGTGGTGCCGGCCGAGCTGCCCGTGGTGGTGCCCGCCGACGAGTTGGTGCCCGTCGTCGTGCCCGCGCTGGAGTTGGTGCCGGTGGTGGTGGTCGCGGACGAGTTGGTGCCCGTGGTGGTGCCGGCGGAGGAGTTGGTGCCCGTGGTGGTGCCCGCGCTGGAGTTGGTGCCGGTGGTGGTGGTCGCGGACGAGTTGGTGCCGGTCGTCGTTCCAGCGGACGAGTTGGTGCCCGTGGTGGTGCCCGCGCTGGAGTTGGTGCCGGTCGTGGTGCCGGCGCTGGAGTTGGTGCCGGTGGTGGTGGTCGCGGACGAGTTGGTGCCGGTGGTGGTGCCGGCGCTGGAGTTCGTGCCGGTGGTCGAGCCGCTCGGCGGGCAGGCGTCGACGACGGTGCCGCCCACTGCAGCCGCAGCATCCGCGCACTGCGTCGCATCCGCGTTGGGGTTGAAGACGCACTCGGACTGACCGGGCAGGTCGACCTCGTAGGCGCAGCCCACACCCGACGACGAGCCGTTGCAGCTCGCGTCCGGGTACTGGCCCGGATCACCGTTCAGCACGCAGGTGCAGGGCGAGCTGGAGTTGTCGCAGCCCCAGGTGCCGCCCGTGCTCCCGGTGGTGCCCGCGGAGGAGTTGGTGCCGGTGGTGTTGCCCGCGGTGGAGTTGGTGCCGTTGGTGGTGCCGGCCGTGGAGTTGGTGCCGTTCGTGGTTCCCGCGGTGGAGTTCGTCCCGTTCGTCGTTCCCGCGGTGGAGTTGGTGCCGTTCGTCGTTCCGGCGGTGGAGTTGGTGCCGTTCGTCGTTCCGGCCGAGGAGTTGGTGCCGCTGGTGGATCCCGGCGGCGGGCAGCTCGCGACCACGGTTCCCTGCGCAGCGCTGGCGACCTGCGCGCACGACGCGGCGGGGATGCTGGAGTTGGAGATGCACTCCGTCTGGCCGCCCTGGGTGGTGGTGTAGGAGCAGCCCGTGCCCGAGCCCGGGCAGGTGGTGTCGGTGAACTGGCCGGGCTGCGGGTTGAGCTGGCACACGCAGCTCGGGCCGGTGGTCTGGCAGCCCCAGTTGCCGCCGCTGGTGTTGCCCGACGAGGCGCTCGAGCCGCCGGAGCTGGTGTTGCCGTTGTTCTTTCCGCAGCCCACGGCGAGCAGCGTCGCCCCGAGCACGAGGAGCTTCTTCATGGTCATGTCTCCGTCGCCCGGCGCGCGGGCGGCAAGTCGGCCTTCCGGGCGCGCGAGGCGGGGCCCGGGTGTAGAGCGCCATTATCCCCAACCGCAGGGGGCGCTGTCTTCCCATTCCGAGACTTCGCGGGTTGTGTGTGTGCGGCGCTGACGCACCGCGACCTGGCCTTCAAGCCCGCCGGCTGCGTCACCGGCGGGTCGCGAGGCCTGGTTCTAAGCTTAGTGTGCCGCGGGAACGCCCTCGGCGGATTTGGCCTCTGCGGGCTTCTCCGCTGCGGCCTCTGCGGGCTTGGCCTCGCCAGCCTTCGCTTCACCTGCGGCGTGCTCGACCTTGCCTTCGCCGTGCGCGGCGTTGGCCTCGTTCTTCTCGCCGGCCTTCTCGCCGCCCTTGCGGTGCGTGGCCTCGTGCTCCTTCTCGGGCGGGGGCATGAAGCCGTAGGCCATGGTGCCCGCGCCGAGCAGGCCCACGAGCAGGCTCGCGAACCACAGCTCCTTGCGCTTGGTGAGCACGGCGATGGCGCCCAGGGCAATGGCCACCTGGAAGAAGGTCACGCTCCCCGCGAGGCGGGTGTGCTGGGTGAGGTGGGCCTCGCTCTCGTCGGTGAGCTTGTTGGCCTCGGCCTGGATCTCGCCTTGCTCGTCCTCGTACTTCTCGATCTTCTTCTCGTCCTTGGGGTCGACCGGCTTGCCCATGGCCTCGATGGTGGCGACCTTCGTGCGCAGCACGCTCTCCTTGATGCTCTTGGCTTGGTAGTAGCTCCACTTGTCGCCGGCCTCGATGCGCTCGATCATGGCGTCGTTGGCGTAGTGGCCCGCGAAGAGCGCGGCCAACGCGGCCACCACCGCGAGGATCGCCGAGGACAGCGCGACGCCGAGCGTGAAGCCGCCGCCGCCGTGACCGTGGGCCTCGCCGTGACCATGACCACCGGACTTGTGGTGCTCCTCGTGGATGGTCTCGTGGAGGTGCTCGGTGGGGACTTCGATCTCGACGGGCAAGGCGCGCCTCCGCGGGAAGACGCATCACTTACCGCGAGGGTGCGGGTGCTGTCACCGAGCGCACCCCGTCTGGGCGCATCGACGCAGACCGAGGCGATCGCCTGTCAATGGCGAGCCGTGGAGCACCGAGAGCGTCTGCAGAAACGGCGAGCGGTGGAGCGGGGGAGTGGAGCTCCCCTAGAACTGCCAGCCCAGCTCCACGTCGCCTTCGAGACCACGCGTGGTCTGGTAGGTGTGGGTGTTGTCCGCGTCGAGCTGGAAGGCCTGATACGCCTGCGCGTTCACGTAGAGGATGGGCAGGATCTCGATGCGCGCGCCCGCATACGCCACCGAGCTCTGATCGAGCTGCGAGAGCGTGGTGAAGTTGGTGAAGCCGCGCTTGTAGTAGCTCGCGAATGCCTGGACGATGAACAGCTTCGGCAGCTCGGCGTGCAAGACGAGATTCTTCGCGGGGCCGCTCGAGTCGCCTTCCAGCGCCACCGTGGCCGACACCCAGTTCACCACCGAGTAGCTGCCTTCGAGGTAGTAGCCCGCGCGATTACCCAGGCCCGCAAGCACCGCCTGGTACTGGGTCACAGGCACGCCGGAGTTCGACTTCGGGCTGTCGAGGAAGATGTACTTGTCCACCTCGTAGAAGGTGTCGAAGTACTCCGGCCGGTAGCGGTTGCCGAGGTAGCGGGCCTCGGCCACCACGCGCACCGCTTGGGTCGGCGTCACCGGGCTGCCCAGGAAGTTGAAGCGCCCCAGGATGCCGAGCGTCGCACCCGAGTCGCCGTCCACCAGGTGCGAAAAGTCGACGTACGGCTTGATGTCGATGGCGTTGGTCTTGAGCACCTTCAGCTCGGCGTCCACGCCGTAGAGGCTCACCGGCGTCGAGGTGTGTTCGAGCTCGAAGCGCTGCGGGTTGGTGGGATCGGTGCCGGGCGCGGCCACCAGCACCGGCCGGCAGTCGCAGCCGTTGAGGCCCGAGCCGGGGAAGCTCTTGATGGTGAGGTCGTTGGGCGCGTCGCGGTTGGTGGCGTAGGTGAAGCCGACGGAGAGCGAGCGCGCGATGGCGTTGTCGGTGACGAACGAGAGCGGCTTCACGAACGCCAGGCCGCCGAAGATGTCCGCGCTCATCACGTCGTTGGTGACGAGCTCCACGCCGCCGTCGTCGTTGTACGCGTCGACCTCCGCGCCAATGCGAACGACATCCACGTCGATGTTCGGCTGGTACCGCCGCATGATCTCGCCGTGCCCGAGCGACTGCGCGTAGATCTGGCCGATGTCGACGTAGATGTGATCTTCCTTCTTGCCGTAGGTCAGGTACTGCAGCACGCGCGCGTAGTCGCGGGCGGTGGTGAAGTCCTCGGTGCGCAGGTGGCCAAAGTTCTTCGTGCCGATGAACTTGATGGTCCCCGGCGGCGCGTTGGGATCGAGGTGCGTGTTGTAGACCTCGAGGTTGAGCGGCACCTGCAAGCCCAGCCCGAAGCCCATCATGTGCAGGTCGAAGCGCGGCTCCACGAGCGCGTAGATGATGTTGTCGATGCGGCTCACGCCGAGGCCGATGCCCACGCGCGTGGACTGCACCGCGATCTTGGTGGCCCCCAGGAACTGCGAGAGCTCGCCCTTCACGAAGTTCGAGTTCTCCGGCTCGGGCGGCGCCGCAGTGGTCGTACCGGCGTCCGCGTTGTGCGACGCGATCGCGCTGCCTGCGTCGGTCGGCGGCGGTGGCGCGGGCGGAGCGCTCGAGCCCGCGTCGGCCACCACGCCCAGGAACGAACCGGCGTCGACGTACAGCGGCTGCGCAGGCTCCGGCGGGCCCGCATCGATCACCAGGATCACCTTCGGGCCAGCGTCGGGCTCCGGCGGCGGCGCCACCAGCGGAATCGCTTCGACGGGCGCTGGCTGGGGCACAGGCGCAGGTTGCACCGGCTGTCCCGCATCCACGACGACGATGATCACCTGCGGCGTGGTCGTCGGCTGCGGTGCGGGCGCGGAGTTGGCGGAGCTGGAGTCGACGGGCACGAGCGGGATCGCCTCACCCGCGGCGTGCGCCAGGCCTTCACTCCAGAGCCCGGCGACGGTCACGACCATCGCCCACCAGACCTTCGACATGTCGGCCTCCAGACGGCCGACTATACGACGAGGCCCGCAAAATCCTCGGCCGGCGCGCAGCCGGATCGAGTCGATCCGCCGCGGCCGGCCGAAGGTTGGATGCAGCGCGCGCTACGCGATGCGCTTGCGCCGCACGTAGAACGCGAGCCCGGTGCCGAGCAGCGCGAGCAGCGAGAGCGGTCCGCCGGTGGAGACGCAGCCGCCGCCCTTCGACGAAGCGGCGGTCTTGGCCACTGCGCTCGAGGTGCCCGGAGTCGTCGACGCCTGGCTCGTGGTGGGGCTGGTGCCCGAGGTCACGGCCTGGGTGCTGGGCGTGGCCGGCGGCGAGCCCGGCGCCTGCGTCGCGGCCTGCTTGCCGGTGAGCTGCAGGTAGCGCGAGATGAGCTGCAGGCGCGCGTTCTCGAAGCCCGAGCCGTCGGCCGGGACGTCGTGCGCGGTGGGGAGCAGCGTGCGCGCCACCTGCTGCGCGAAGCCCGGGTCACCCGCGTCGCTCACCATCTTCAGCCACTCGTAGTCCTGCTCGCCGAGGCGGATGAGCTTCATGCGGATGCTCGCGACGGGGACGTCCGTCGAGCCGCCGATGACGTTGGTGGTGCCCGGGTAGAAGAGCGTGCCGTCGCCGTTGCCGCCGTACTGGTACTGGTCGGTCCACGCGGAGGTGAGCGCCTGGGCGGTCTGGTAGTACAGCTCGCCCGACGCCTGCTCGAGGAAGGTGAGCCACTCCATGGCGCGCCCCTGCGATGCGGGCGCGTCCACCACGTAGCTCGGCCACATGGGCGCGGTGTTGCCCGAGCCGTTGGTGCCGTAGGCGCAGCCGTGGCTCATGCAGCTCTGGTACAGCCAGAGCTCGTGGCCCGGCGTGGAGAGGAAGTTCGCGTAGGAGGCGCGCTGGTCGCCCACGTAGGGCTGGTCGGTGCCGTCCATGTAGTTGATGGGCGGGACGATGATGTTGAGGTTCGGCGTGAGGCCGTTCGCGTCGGCCTGATCGATCGTGGTGGTCACCAGGGTGCGGAAGCTCGGGTCACCCGACTTCACCAGCGCCTCGCGGCTTGCGGCGTCGGAGAAGCTGGAGCCGTAGGGCGGCTCGTCGGCGGAGTAGTCGAAGACCTTGCCGCCCCAGCCCTTGGCCTGGAAGTGCTGGTTGAACGCCGCGTAGCCCGAGGGATCCTGCGGCGCCATGTACTGCGCGCTGGTCATCTGCGCGCCGGTGAGCCGGTTGGGCGCGGAGCCGTCGAGGTAGGGGCCGTCCCAGCGGTCGATGTTGCTCCAGTCGCCGTTGTCCGGAACCTTGGGGATGATGTTGGCGAGCGTGAAGCGGTGCTCGAGCGACATCTGCTCGTACTTGCCGAGCAGCGCGAACATGGCGTCGTCGCTGCCGCAGTCGCCGGTGCCGGTGTGCGCCTGGCAGACGGTGGGCGCGGCGATGTCGAAGACCGTAGGCAGCTTCGCGGTGGAGGGCAGCGACGCGTCGACCACGGTGAGCGTGACCGGAATGTTGGCGGTGGCGCCGCCGGTCACCTGCACCGTGCCGGTGTAGCTGCCGGGCTGGGCGTCGGCGGGCACGTGAACGTCCACCCAGATGGCCTGGGCGCTGTTCGCGGGAACGTCGAAGGGGAAGGCGTTCCGCTTCTCGTTGGCGATCTCGTCCACGTCGGGCACGAGCGCGTCGGGCCAGGCGCCGGCCTGCACGTTGGACGTGCTCGGCGTGGTCGTGTTGAGGAACGCTTCCTTGTAGAGGCGGATGTCGCTCGCGCCGATGCTGCTCGGGCCGGACAAGCCGGACATGCTGGCGGAGACACCCGGGGCGCCCGCGGCGTCGGCCGCGACCACCACCTGGAATGAAACAAATTCGTTACGCGCGGCGGAGAGCCCCACGCCGCTGTCGGCGCGGCCGGGGGTGGAGGGCACGACCTTCACCATCGGGCTCTCGCCGTAGACCTGGGCCGCGGCGTGCGCGGTGGCGGAGGTGAGGAGCGGCCCGGCCGAGAGGAGGCCGAGCAGGCGAACGAGGGACTTGTGGTTCGGACGAAGCTTGACGTTCATGACCGGGATCAACGGTCCTCGAACGCGCAGGCTTCCCACTTCGGCAAGGCCAACCCACCCAGCGCTTGGCATGCGCGGGTTGGTGGCTGGTGGCTAGCCGTGGCTAGCCGGCCTTGGCGGCGTCGGGCTTCTTGCCGCCCAGCGTCGCCGCGAGCACCCCGAGCAGCGCCGGCAGCACGGCGAACTCGCCAGCGAGCGAGACGTTGTAGCTCGCCTCGTGCGTCCCGGCTTCGAGGATGCGCTCGCGCATGTCGGGCTCCACGCCGACCAGCGCGCGCTCGGTGCCGCGCAGGCCCATCTGCTTGCCCGCGAAGCCCACGACGAGGATGAGCGCCGCTCCGCCGAGCGTCACGAAGCCCAGGATGCGCGCGGCCGGCTGCTTCACCAACGCGAGGATGAAGCCGGCGCCGCCGGTGCCCAGCAGGATCACCATGAGGAAGATCATCAGGTACGCGGCCGCGCCTGCCATCTTCATCTGCTCGATGAACCCGGGGTTGTCCATGGCTCAGCTCGGAATGAACGACGCCTGCCGCGCGGTCGCCAGGCAGAGCCCGATCGCCGACTCGTCCATCACCTCGTGCTCGAGCAGGAGCTTGATCTCGGTACGCATGTCGGTGTCGAGCAAGTAGGGGCCGTCGGTGTTGATGGTGATGGGGATCTTGCGATCCAGGAAGATCTTCACGATGTGGCGCAGCTCGGCCCAGCTCTCCACGGCCTTGGTCTGCACGTTGGAGCTGGGGCAGAGCTCGAGCACCACGTTGCGCTCGCGGAGGAGCTTGAGCGCGTTCTCGTCGTACGCCGCGCGGATGCCGTGGCCAATGCGGTGCGGCTTGAGCTCCTCGACCACCGCGATCAAGCCCTCTGCGCCGGTGCCGGTGGTCTCGCCGGTGTGCACGGTGGTCTTGAGGCCGGCGTTGCGCGCGCGCTCGTAGAGCTCGCGGTAGCGCGCGACGCTCACCTCCTGCAGCTCCACCGCGTTCTTCTCCGAGCCGGCGAGGTCGATGCCCACCACGCCGCGGTGGCGGTACTTGATGGCCTTCTCGACCATGATCTCGTTGGCGTGGGCGTCGAACTCGCGCGCGAGGCAGAAGATGAGGCCGGCCTTGACGTCGTACTCCAGGCAGGCGCGGTCCATGCCGCGAATCGCGGCGGCGATGATGTGATCGAGGTCGAGCTCGGAGTTGAGGTTTCGCTTCATGGGGTTGAAGCGGAGCTCGATGTGGTTCACGTGCGAGCCGCGGTACTCCTTGCCGATGATCTCGTAGACCGAGCGCTCGATGGCCATGGGCGAAGACTGAATCTTCTCCGTCCAGGTGTGCATGATCTTGATGTAGTCGTCGAGGCTCGCCACTTTGCCCGGGCGCGCGGTGATCAGCTCCACGAAGTCGAAGTAGTTCTTCACCGGCAGCTTGAAGCCGTGCTGGTGCGCGATGCTCCAGAGGATGTGCGGCGCCACGGCACCGCCGACGTGGATGTGAAGATCGATCAGCTCGCGCACGCAAAAACCTCGGGGGACGATGGGGAGTTGTAACACCATCGGCGCTGGGAAGCGCCTCCCACAACTTCCCTAGAATCCGCGCTCGCGGCGGATGACCTCGTACGCCTCGCTGACCTCTGCGAACGCGCGCCCCGCCAGCTCCACCGCCTTCGGCCCGAGTGCCTGGACTTTGTCCGGGTGGAGCTTCTGCGCGAGTTGTCGATACGCCTGCTTGATCGCCGCTTCGTCCGCGGCCGGCGAGATCCCGAGCTTGGAGTACGGATCGCCAGGGATCGGAGCGGACGGCAGCGCCCGCGTCTCCTTCTTGAAGTCGAAGCCGCCGCCCGCGGCGCGCGCGCGCGGCGAATCGTGGCCCACGAGCATCGCCCCAGCGACGTCGGGATCGAGCCCGAGCCCGTGCGCGATGCGGGTGAGCACCTGGTACTCCTCGGCGTTCACCGCGTGGTCCGCCGCCGCCACGCGCGCGAGCGCGTACAGCAACAGCGAGCGCTCCGCGTCGCTCAGCTTCTCGCGCGCGCCGAAGAGCAGCACGTCGAGATCCGGCGCGTGGGCGCGCGCCTCCTGCAGCGCCTGGCGCACTTGCTCGAGCTCCGCGGAAGTGAAGCCGAGCGTCGCGGAGAAGAACTCGCGAATCGCGGCCGCTTCATCGCGGGTCATCTCGCCGTCGGCCTGGGCCACCACCACGAAGAGCGCGGCCATGCTGCGGGCGAAGCGGAGCAGGCCGTCATTGGTGAGGGTGTTGCGCAGCGCGGGATCGCCGATGGCGTCGAGGTCATCGGCGGTGATGGTGGTTTGCTTGTCCCAGGCGTAGCCGCCGGCGAAGCCGATGAACGGCAAGATCATCCACCAGATGTCGCCGAGGGCCACGCCCACGATGGCGCCGAGCGCCGTGCCGACCAGCTTGCCCATGGTTCAGGGAGTCACGTCCGAGAGCGATCCGCGACGAGCGTCACGGGGCCAATCATGGCACGGCTCAACCCTGCTTGATGTCGAGCTCCATGAACTCTGGCCGCGCCCGGAAGCCCGAGCGCTCGTACAGCGTCTTCGCCTTGGGTGCGGTGCGCAGCCAGACCTTGCGCACGGGCAGCGTCTTCACGTGCGCGAGCAGCTCCTCCATCAGCTGGCGCGCGAGCCCGCGGCCGCGGAAGGCGGGCAGGGTGTACACGTTGATGACGTACGCCTCGTGGGTCACGTCGGCGCGGCCGGGAATCTCGTAGAGGATCACCGAGCCGGTGCAGATGATTTGCTTGCCGTCGTCGATGACCCACGCGGCGAAGTCGGGCTCGCCGAGCTTGCGTTGCAGGTACCGGCGGAAGTGCGCGCGAAGATCGGCGTCGGCGGCCGCGGGGCTCGCGTCCCGCGAGCCGAGCTCTTCGAACATCTCGGCCCAGCGGTCCACCAGCGCGGCCACGTCGGCCTGCGCGGCGCGGCGCAGCTTCACTTCTTGCCCTTCTTCTTGCCGGTGGTGACGGGCGCGCTCTCCGCGGTGGTGACCTTGGCGCAGTTGGCGGCGTCGCCATCGCGCTCGGTCTGCACGGCCGCGAGCTGCTTCTGCACCGCGTCGGCGCGGGCGGCGGTGGCCTTCTCCGACGGCGCCCAGGCCGGCTCCTTCGCCGCGAGCTCGGCGATGAACGCGTGGATCTCCTTCGACAGGTCCACGAAGTGCTGCGTGTCATCGACGAGCTGCTTGTCGGCCTCGAGCAGCGGCGGGCAGCTCGCGGCGACGTCGGTGAGCTTCAGGCCCTTCTTGTGCGCGTTGTAGCCGTTGATGAGCTCGGAGAAGTGGGCCGCGGGGGCCATGCGCGCACCGTCGTCGACGAGCGCCTGCGCGCCCGCGAGCGACGACTCGAGGTCGTACTGCGCGAACTGCACGTCCGGGGTGGCCCCCGGCAGCTTGCCGCCGACGTTCGAGTTCACCAGGCGCACCGTGAACGGCACGATGAGGTCGTTGGTCGGCGCGGGCATCTTCAGCGCGCTCACCTTGCCCTTGAGGCAGGCCGCGAGCTTGTCGCCGGCGGCGTCGTTGGTCGGCGGGAACGTGACCTCGCTCGGCGAGACCTCGGCCGGCTTCTCCGGCTTGGAGAGCTTGAGCTGGCCCTTGAGCACGGCGTACGGCGCGGTCGTGGCCACGTCGCCGAAGCAGTCGCACGCCGTCGGCAGCGCGAGGCGCACGCGCGCGGCGGCGTCGGAGGCCTCGTTCAGGCCCAGCACCGGCGCAGGGAACGCGCCGCCGAGGTTGCGGTTGAGCTCGTAGCGCGCGGCGGTGTCGGCCGCGAGCTTGCTGGCGTCGATGCCCAGGCTGCCCAGGTAGCGGTCGACGGCCTTCTGCGCGCAGGCGATTCCGTCCGGGGTCACGTTCGTGCCCGAGACCTTCGTCGCGAGCGCCTTGTTGGCCACGCTCACGTCGACGCTCAGCTTGGCCACCGCGTCCGGCCCATGGCTCTTGGGATCGGTGAGGCAGTCCCAGAGCAGCGGCCGCGCGAACTGCAGCGCGCCCTGCAGGGTCTGCTTGTTCGGCGTGCCCGAGAGCTTGGGCTTCGCGGGCGCGCAGGTGGCCACGTCGAAGTACCCAGGGTTGGCGATGCGCTGCTTCTCGCCCTCCGGCTGTGAAGGCTGGTCCGCGCCCGTGGTGAGCGCGAGGGCGGCGACGAGCGGCAGCAGCATGCAGAGCCTCCGAAGTTGAGAAGGCTGCGTTCTTTCCCAAAAGCATTGGGCGTGTAAAGGCCGAAACCGGATGCCAGATCGCGGGCCGTGGGCCGTGGGTCGTGGGTCGTTCGGATTGAGCCCGGGTTGGTGGCTCGTGGCAGGTGGCTGGCCAAGCGGGCGTCCCGGGGAAAGCTCCGCTATGCTCGGAGACGATGCGGCAGCTCCTCGCCCTCTCGGCGCTGGTCGGGCTCGCGCTCGCGCCCGTGACGGCGCGCGCCGGCGACCTCCGGATCTACTACTTCGACGTCGGCCAGGGCGACGCCGCGCTCATCGTCTCGCCTTCGGGCAGGACCGTGCTCATCGACGCCGGCCCACCCGAGTCGTCCTCGCGCCTGCGTGCGCGCCTCGAGCAGCTCCTGCCCGGGCCCATCGACCTCGCGATCCTGACGCACGCCCATTCGGATCACCTGGGCGGCATGCAGGAGGCGCTCGGTGTCCATGGCGCGCGGCTCTTCGTGGACTCGGGCTTCGACCACCCGTCGCCCAGCGACGACGCGCTCATCAAGTACATCCAGGCGCATGGGCTGCAGATGCAGAACGCCCGCGCAGGGAAGGTCTTCGACCTCGGCGGCGGCGCGCAGCTCCAGCTCCTCGCGCCCGCCCAGCCCTTCCTGAGCGGCACCGCCAGCGACGCCAACGCCAACTCCGTCGTGGCCCGGCTCACGTTCGGCAAGCACGCGTTCCTGTTCGCCGGCGATGCGGAGGCCGAGACCGAGGCCGTGTTGCTCAAGTCGGGTCAGACGCTGCGCGCGGATGTGCTCAAGGTGGCGCACCACGGCGCGCGCGGCGGGACGACGGCGCAGTTCCTCTCCGCGGTGAAGCCCGACTACGCCGTCATCTCCGCGGGGGCGGGCAACGCCATCGAGGCGCCGGCGCGCTCGGTGATCGATCGGCTGGACGCGGTGAAGGCGCAGGTCTTCCGCACCGATCTCGACGGCGAGGTGCGCGTCATCTCCGACGGCCACACCTTGCAGATCCACGGCGGCGGCGAGACGCCGCTCACCACCGCGCTCGCCGAGATGCCCGCGCCGCCCACGCTCCACCTTCACGACGTGCAGAAGCAGGTGAAGGAGAAGTCGGGCAAGAAGGGCCACGAGAAGGCCGAGGCGGCGGTGCCCATCGAGCGCGTGGCCGATGCGCAGCCTGCGCAGGTGCACCCCGATGTCGGCGGAGGCAGCAAGGGCGGACACTACGTGGCCAGCCAGCGCTCCGACGTGTTCCACCTCGCGAGCTGCACCTGGGCCAAGAAGATCAAGCCCGAGAACCTGGTCACCTTCGGCACGCGGCAAGAGGCGATTGCGTCGGGGCGACGGCCGGCGAGCTGCTGCAATCCCTAGTCTGCCGGCTCGGGCTCCAGCTCGAACTCCACGCTCCGGTTCTGGGCGCGGCCCTTCTCGGTCTGGTTCGGGGCGACCGGACGGTCGGAGCCGTTGCCGATGATCCTCAGCTGCGACGCGGGCACTTCGAGCTCGATGAGCCGCGCAGCGACGGCCTTCGCCCGCTTCTCGCTCAGCGCCTGAGCGGCTTGCTTGGACGGCGCTTCGAGCAGGTCGGCATTGCCGATGACTTGCAGCACTCGACCATGGCCGACGTCGCGCAGGGTCTTGGCGACGTCGTCGATCAGCGCCCGCGCCGACGCATCCAGCTTCCACGCGCCCGTCGCGAAGCGGACGCGAGGCTTGATCGGATCCACACAGCCGCTGACCACCACCGACGCCGTGTTCCGAGCGGGACACTCCGGCGCGCGCGAGCACCGCGGGAGCGGCCGGCAGGGCAGGGCGCCGCCGGAGTCGTCGACGCCGTCGTCGCGCACGCAGCACGCAAGGCCCGACGCATCCGAACGACGGGACACGCCCGCGTCCGGCGGGCTGGCGGCGACGAAAATCGCGATCGCGATCGCAGCGTTCACGCGGCCGATCTTCGCACGTTCGACAGCACGTGAACGACGCGCAACTCGACACGCTCCTTGACCAATTTCAGCTGCTGTAAAGCGCGTTCACCGCGCGTTGGCATACGCGCGCGCACTCCACTGGCCGCGTTGAACGACGCGCCGCACCACGCGCGGACCGTGTTCCGCGCCGTTGCGTGGTGGCACTGCGCTTGCGTTGCGGCGCGGCAATTCGCCATCCGGAGAACCGACCATGATTTGTCGCCTCGCCACCCGCGCCTGTTGCTCCGCTCTCGCGCTGGTCGCTGCGCTCACGCTGGGCGCGCCGCGCGCGCACGCCACCGCGTGCAGCGAGCTCCCGGTGCTCCTCGTGGTGCAAGACCGCTCGGGCTCCATGGCCGACGTGCCGGACCCGAGCAGCAGCGACAGCAAGTGGGACATCGCCGCGAGCGTCGTGCCCCAGGTGCTGAACCAGTACAACAACCAGTTCCAGTTCGGCCTGATGTACCTGCCCGGCTCGAGCGACGCCTGCGACCCGGGCTACATCGACCAGCCCGTGCCCAGCACGGCCAACGACATCGCCAACAGCTACTCCAACACCGGGCCGCAGGGCGCCACGCCGACGGCCCAGTCGCTGGCGGTGGCCACGCAGTACCTGAACTCGCTCAACCTCAACGTGCCCGCGTACATCCTGCTCATCACCGACGGCATGCCCAACTGCAACGGCAGCCTCAACGGCTCCAGCTGCACCTGCACCGTCTCGGGCGGCGCGTGCGATCCGAACCAGGGCGGCACCAACCTCGACTGCCTCGACGACACCGACACCGAGGACGCCTCGGCCGCCGCCTACGCCGCGGGCTACCCGGTGTACGTGGTGGGCTTCGGCGACGCGTCGACGGCGGGCAACAACAAGACCGTGCTCGACGGCATCGCCTCCAACGGCGGCACCGGCCACGCCTACTCGGCCAACAACCAGAGCCAGCTCGACACCCAGCTCAACACCATCGTGGGCAGCGTGGGCTCCTGCTGCATGAACATCTGCGTGCAGGGCCAGACCAACTGCGATCCCAACGGCAACGTCACCCAGTGCGTGCTGCTCCCCTCGGGCTGCCTGGGCTGGGGCACGCCGTCGAGCTGCGGCAGCGGCACCACCTGCTCCAACGGCAGCTGCCAGAGCTGCACCGGCACCTGCGCGCCCGGCTCCACCCAGTGCGGCTTCTTCGGCGACCTGGAGACCTGTGTGGCCGACGCCAACGGCTGCACCGACTGGACGAGCGACTTCTGCCCCAGCGGCAGCACCTGCTCGGGCGACTCCTGCCAGAGCTGCGCGTCGACCTGCACCGCGGGTGAGACCCAGTGCCAGGGCGACACGCTCTACACCTGCACCACCGACTACGAGGGCTGCACCAGCTGGCAGGCGTCGAGCTGCGGCTACGGCAGCGTGTGCTCGGTGAGCGGCGGCAACGCTGCGTGCGTGGCCTGCAACACCGCCTGCAGCGCGGGCTCGCAGACCTGCGCCGACGCGCAGACCTCCGAGCTCTGCGTGGCCGACAACCTCGGCTGCACCACCTGGCAGACGGCGAGCTGCGGCGCGGGCCAGACCTGCTCCGGAGGCAGCTGCAACGAATGCAACGCCTGCAACGTGGGCGACTGGCGCTGCGCCGGCAACGGCCCGCAGACCTGCGTCGACCTGGGCAACGGCTGCACCGGCTGGCAGGACGCGCAGCCCTGCGCTGCGGGCCAGATCTGCCAGGCCGGCGCCTGCGTCGACTGCTCGGGCCAGTGCAACGTGGGCGACGTGCAGTGCGACGGCAACGGCGTGCAGACCTGCGAGCCGCAGGCCGGCGCGTGCAACGCCTGGGTGACCACCCAGACCTGCGGCAACAACGAGCTCTGCAGCGGCGGCGCGTGCTGCCAGAACACCTGCGAGGACGGCGACGTGGAGTGCGGCCCCAACGGCGAGGTGCTCACCTGCGTGGGCAGCGCCGGGAGCTGCCCCACCTGGCAGGCCTCGTCGTGCGGCGCCGGATCGACCTGCATCGCCGGGGCGTGCGCCATGCCCTGCACCACCACCAACGAGCTCTCCAGCTGCCCCGCGGGCTACCAGTGCCAGACCAGCGCCCAGGGCAGCTTCTGCGTGGTGCCGGGCGGCTCCGGCAACAGCAACGGGAACGGCTCCGGGAGCGGGAACGGCAGCAGCGGCGCCGGCGGAACCACCTCGAGCGGCGGCACCACGGGCTCGGGCAGCAGCGGGACCACCACGTCCACCTCGGGCGGGGCTGCGGGCTCCACGGGCTCCACCGCGTCGACGGGCCACGGCTCGGCCACGGCGGGCGTGGGCTCCGGCGGCAACCACGTGACCGCGGGCGGCAGCTGCAGCAGCGCCGGCGGCGACGCGATGGCCTCGATCTTCGCGCTCGGGCTGGTGCTCGCGCGCCGGCGCCGTCGTTAACCAACCGGTGAACGCCTAGAAATGCAGAACGCCGGCCTCCCCCTCCCAGGAAAGGCCGGCGTTCTTTGTTTCAACGCTCTTCGACTACCAGGCCAGCCGCTGCCCGCGCGCGAAGTGCCACGCCATCATCGAGGCGATCTCCTCCAGCCGGCCGGGCCGCTGCAGCTCGGCCAGCTTGGCCCGCGCGGCCTCGAGGCGCTTCACCGTCTCGGCGGAGAAGTCGTTCTCCACCGCGCGCCGCGCCGCTGCCACCTCCTGCTCGGCTGCCTCGATGCGCGCGTTCAAGAACGACTGCGCGCCCGGAAAATCGACCACCCCCGACGTGCTCATCGTGCCCCCTCCTCGATTCGCTTGCTCGGTGCGCGCAGCCGCGGCTCGCCCACCTCGTGGCAGGCGTCGATCACCGCGCGCCGCGCGCGCTCCAGCTCGTCCCGCGACGCGCCCGTGCGCGCCGCTTCGTGGGCGACCTCTGCTGCGAGCAGGTCGTCCACCAGGCGCGCCAGCGGGCTCGAGCGAAACCCCTTGGCTTCGTCGATTGCGCCCATATCAGGAGCAGCCGCTCGTGGCGCCGCAGTTGCCGCACTTGTAGCAGGCACCGCTGCGAACCATGATCGAGCCGCAGGTGTGGCACGGCGGCGCGTCGGCCTGGTTCAAGAAGCTCGACTGCATGTTGATCTTCACCGGCTCCTTCTTCACCGGCGCCGCGGCCACGGTCTTCTGCTCGGCCTTCTCCTCCGCGGCCTCCGCATGCGCCGCCTCGGCCGCCGCGATCTCCGCCTCGGTGGGCAGGAACTTCAGCGCCAGCCAGCGCACCAGGTAGTCGGTGATCGACTTGGCAATGGGGATGTCCCGGTTGCCGGTGAAGCCCGAGGGCTCGAAGCGGGTGTGGCTGAACTTGTCGACCAGCACCTTGAGGGGCACGCCGTACTGCAGGCTGAGCGAGATGGCGGTGGCGAAGCTGTCCATCAAGCCGCTGATGGTGGAGCCCTCCTTGGCCATCACCACGAAGAGCTCGCCGGGCGAGCCGTCCTCGTACATGCCCACGGTGAGGTAGCCCTCGTGGCCGGCGATCGAGAACTTGTGGGTGATCGCCTTGCGCTCATCCGGCAGCTTGCGGCGCACGGCGGTGGGCTTCTCCGAGACGCTGGCCGCGAGCTCCTGCAGCGCGTTCTTGGCCTCCACCTTGGTCTCGACCTTGGTGAGCGAGGTGTTCAGCGGCTGGGTGCGCTTGCAGCCGTCGCGGTAGACGGCCACGGCCTTGAGGCCCTGCTTCCAGCTCTCGAGGTACGCCTTCTCGATGTCCTGCGGGGTGGCGTCGTGCGGCAGGTTCACCGTCTTGGAGATGGCGCCCGAGAGGAACGGCTGGCAGGCGGCCATCATGGAGATGTGGCCCAGCCAGTGGATGCTGCGCTTGCCCTTGGCCGGCTTGAAGGCGCAGTCGAACACCGGGAGGTGCTCGGCCTTGAGGTGCGGCGCCCCCTCGATGGTCTCCTGGGCCTCGAGGTAGCCGAGGATCTCGCCCTGCTCGGCGGGCGTGTAGCCCAGCTTCTCCAGCGCCAGCGGGACGGTGTTGTTCACGATCTTCAGCATGCCGCCGCCCACCAGCTTCTTGTACTTGATGAGCGCGATGTCCGGCTCGATGCCGGTGGTGTCGCAGTCCATCATGAAGCCGATGGTGCCGGTGGGCGCGAGCACCGTGACCTGCGCGTTGCGGTAGCCGTGCTCGTTGCCGAGGCCGAGCGCGTCGTCCCAGGCCACGGTGGCCGCGGCGAAGAGCTCCTTGGGGAGCAGCGCCTTGTCCAGGCCGTAGCTCGCCTTGCGGTGCATGCCGATCACGCCGAGGAACGGCTCGCGGTTGGCCGCGTAGCCCTCGAAGGTGCCCAGCTCCTTGGCGATGCGCGCGCTCTGCGCGTAGGCCTCGCCGCACATGAGCGCGGTGATGGCGCCGGCGTAGGCCCGGCCCTCGTCGCTGTCGTAGGCCAGGCCGCGGGCCATGAGCAGCGCGCCCAGGTTGGCGAAGCCGAGGCCCAGCGGGCGGAAGGCGTGGCTGTTCCGCGCGATGCGGTCGGTGGGGTACTTGGCGAAGTCGACGAGGATCTCCTGCGCCAGGATGAGCACGTTGCACGCGTGCTTGAACGACTCGACGTCGAACTCGCCATCCATGTTGCGGAAGTGCATCAGGTTGAGCGAGGCGAGGTTGCAGGCCGTGTCATCGAGGAACATGTACTCGCTGCACGGGTTCGACGCGTTGATGGGCGCGGTGTTCTTGCAGGTGTGCCAGGCGTTGATGGTGTCGTGGAACTGCATGCCCGGGTCGCCGCAGAGGTGCGCCGCGTCGGCGATCTCGCGGAAGAGCGTGCGGGCCTTGTAGGTGTCCATCGGCCGGCCGTCGCGCACCGCGCGGGTGGTCCAGTCGCCGTCGTTCTCCACGGCCTTCATGAACGCGTCGGTGGCGCGCACCGAGTTGTTCGAGTTCTGGAAGAACACCGAGCCGTAGGCCTCGCCGTTGAAGCTGCCGTCGTAGCCGGAGTCGATGAGCGCCCAGGCCTTCTTCTCCTCGTTGGCCTTGCAGCGGATGAACTCGAGCACGTCGGGGTGCTTGTCGTTCAAGATGACCATCTTCGCCGCGCGGCGGGTCTTGCCGCCGCTCTTGATCACGCCGGCGAAGGCGTCGAAGCCCTTCATGAACGAGACCGGGCCGCTCGCCGTGCCGCCGCCCGCGAGCAGCTCCTTGGCCGAGCGCAGCGTGGAGAGGTTCGAGCCCGTGCCCGAGCCGTACTTGAAGAGCATGCCCTCGGTCTTCGCGAGGCCGAGGATGGACTCCATGGAGTCATCCACCGAGTTGATGAAGCACGCCGAGCACTGCGGCTGCTTCTCCACGCCCACGTTGAACCAGACGGGCGAGTTGAAGCTCGCCTTCTGGCGGAGCAGGAGGTGGGAGAGCTCGGCCTCGAAGGCCTGCGCGTCCTCGGCGGAGGCGAAGTAGCCGCCCTCCTTGCCCCAGCCGGTGACGGTGTCGACCACGCGCTTCACCAGCTGGCGCACGCTGGTCTCGCGCTCGGACGTGCCGGGCGTGCCGCGGAAGTACTTCGAGGCCACCACGTTGGTGGCGAGCATGCTCCAGCTCTTGGGGACCTCGATGTCCTTCTGCTCGAAGACGACCTTGCCGTCCTCGCCGGTGATGGCGGCGGAGCGGTGGTCCCAGGCGATCTCGTCGGCCGGGTGCACACCCGGCGTGGTGAAGTAGCGCGCCACCTGCATGCCGCGGCCGGCCTTCTTGCCGGCCTTGGCCTTCTTGGCGCCGCTCGCCTTGGCAACCTTCTCCTCGGCCATCTTCTCGTCCTGGATCATTTCCCCTCCAGCTGGTTCGTTTGTGGTTGGTGGTTGAAAGTTTGGTTCGACTCGCGCCTACAGGCCTGTAGCAGTGCTCCTGAGCTTCTTCGGGGAAGATCGGTGATCCTTCGCGCCAGGGTGACGGCCTGGCGCTGCGGAAATCACGGTTTTGTTGGGTGTTGACGCGGCCTTAGGTGCTTTTCCCCGGTTCGAGCTCGGACCAGCAGCAGGCAGCCGGTCCACGATGCACAGTGATCGGGAGCACGAAAGGTGTCAAGCATGTGAACGCAAAAAACACCCAATGGGCGGTAGGAGGCCGTATAAGCGGCCCCAAGGGGTTGTGGGTCTCGTATAAGCGTCCAAAGGTGCCGTTTCACGCCGTTTCGCAGCCAACGGCACGCACTTTCTTCAGGTGGGCAGGAATCGTGCCGAGCGCTTGATTTTACCCCGCATGACTTTTGACTCGCCGTGTCACGCGCCTTTCACCTGATCCAGCGTCCAAAAGTCGAATGTGCGCGCGTGCGCACCCCGCTGATCCAGATCTGATCCAGGTACGCGGCCTTATCAGCGGATCAGGTTCCCCTCGGGGCGCGCGTGGCTGATCCGGATCCGGATCAGAAATGAAACCAGAAGGTGTCAGACTTCACGCTGGCGTTTCGCGGCGGCGACGCAGCCGCACCGCCAGGAAAATCACGCCTGCGAGGCCCCACACCGCAATGCTGATCGCGGTGCGTCGGCGCGCGAGCGGCTCGGGCGCTTCGCTGGGAGTGAGGCTCTTCCAGGCGGCTTGGATCAGCGGACGAAGCGCATCCGCATCGGCTGCAGGGAGCGAGGCCACGGCCACCGCGTGCTTGTGCGCGCCGGCGAAGAAGGCCACGCCCACCTCGCGCGGATGACCTTCGACGGCGAGCGTGCCCCAGACCTCCACCCGTGGCTCCGATCCAGAAACGAAGGCGGTGCGCTGCAGCTCGAAGGGCAGCTCGAGCGTGCGCTTGAAGTGCGCGGCGACCGCAGCCGCGAGCGTGGCCTTGCTGGTCGGATCCAGCGCGAGCGGCGCCTCCACCTCCGAGAGCGACAGCGTGGCCGACTCGGGCCCGGCCGCGCGGTAGAGCGCGAGCAGCTGTCGCTCCGGGTCGCCCTCGGCGGCGATGGCGAGCGCGGCGGTGTCGCCCTGGGCGAGCTCGGCGTCGGGCTGGAAGCCGTCGGGCACGGCGAGCTTGAAGTCGCCGACGGCGATCGGCGAAGCGAGCAGCAGCAGCGCGGCGAGTGGCGCGTGCATCGGCGTCACCTTGGCCCAGCGTGCGCTGGCGCACAAGCGTCGTGGGGGCTTTCGGGATAGGCTCGCTCACGCATGGCGACGCGCGAAGAGGTGATGGGAGCAGCCGAGCGCCTGATCCGACGCGGCGATCTCGGCGACGCCGCCGGGCTGCTCGACATGTGGCTCCGCGCGAACCCCAACGACGCCGCCGCTGCGAGCAAGCTGGCCAGCGTGCGCGCGCTGGCGGATCCGGATTCGAAGTCGCGCTCGAACGCCATTGCCGCGGCGATGCCGCTGCCCAAGCCGAAGCCGCCGACGCCTGCGCCCATCGCGGTCGCGCCGATGGCCAAGCCCACGCCGCCGCACGAGGCGAAGAAGCCCGCGTGGCCCGACGATCCCGTGGCGCGGTTGGAGCTCTTGCTCCAGCGCGTGCAAGCCAACAGGCGCTAGCAAGGGCGTGGTGGATCTGGGAGGCGCTTCCAATCGCCGACCCAATCCTTGGCTAGATTCCGAGCGCCTCGCGCACGCCCGGCCGCTGCAACAGGATCTGCAGCTCGTCCCTCGAGAGATACGCGAGCTGCTTTCCGCGCGGCCGCACGAGCTCGATGCGCACCGCCGGCTCGCCGTGCCGCTCGGCGGGTTCCATGGCGATGGCCTCGCCGCGCTCGTGCTGCGCGAGGATGTCCCGCTCCAGCGCGCGCAGGTAGCGCGAGAGCCGCAAGGCGCTCTTGCCATCGGCGTCGGCGAAGGTGTCGAAGTGCCGGTTGCGAGACAAGGCGCCCGGCTCTTCCAGGAGCTGTTCCACCAGCTTGAGGCGGAAGCCACGCATGGGCCCAAGCGTAGCACCATCGGCACGCCCCAACGCGCTCGGCCGGTCGCCTTGACCGAGCGGGCGGGCCCCTCTACGGTCGACGCATGACCCGCTATGCGCCAGCGCTGGCTGCGCTCATGCTGCTCTGCTCGTGCGACAAGATGCGCACGCTCATGCAGAGCGCCGACGACCTGAGCCCCCAGGAGCAGGGCAAGCTCCACCTGGACAAGGCCCGGCAGCTCGCTTCGTCTGGCGACGACGACGGCGCGATCAAGGAGTACGAGCTCGCGCGCGCGAAGTTGATGAACGACCCCGCGCTCGCGGGTGAGCTGGGCAAGCTCTACGCCAAGAAGGGCAATGACGCGCAGGCGGCCATGAGCCTCAAGCGCGCGCTGGAGCTCGACAACAACAACGCCGAGGTCCGCAAAGAGCTGGCCGACGTCTACCTGCGCCAGGGCCAGCCCAAGCTCGCCGCGGCCACGCTGGCCCAGGCCGACGAGGGCGACGTCGACGCGCAGGTGAAGCTCATCCGCACGTTGATCCTGACCGACCGCGCGCAGGACGCGCTCAAGACCGCCGAGAAGCTGGCCAACGCGCACCCGGAGAGCGCCTCGGCGCTGAGCGTGCACGCCGAGGCGCTGCTGGCGACGGGCAGCCCGGACCGCGCGGCAGAGCTTCTGGACGCGGCCGTGAAGAGCGCCCCCGAGGATGTCGACGTGCGCCTGGCGCGCGCGCGCTTCCTCTCGAAGCGCAACATGCACGAGCAGGCGCTGGCGGAGCTGGAGCGCGGCAACGCGTCGCAGTCGGAGCGCAGCGACGTGGTCTTCGCCCGCGCGCACGAGCTCACCTTCATGCAGCGCTACCCCGAGGCCGGCAAGGTGATGGACGCGTTCACTGCGGCGCATCCCACGGATCCCGAGGGCCAATCGACGCTCGCGTGGGTGAAGCTGCAGGCAGGCGAGACCGACGCCGCGCGCGCCGCCGCCGAGGCCGTGCTCGAGAAGCGCCCCGGCGATCCGCAGGCCCTCTTCGTTCGCGCGCGTTGCCTGGAGGCGCTCGAGGAGAACGACCGCGCCATCGCCGCGTACTCCAACGTGCTCGAGGTCTCGCCGGGCCACACCGAGGCGCTGGGGCGGCTTTGGCGGCTCTACGAGAAGGACGGCCAGGTCACCGCGGCCATGACGGCGCTGGAGACGCTCTACCTCGCCGGCGACGCGCAGGATGCGGAGAAGCTGGAGCTGGCGCGGCTGTACTCGGAGACGGGCTTTCACAGCCAGCGCGGCTTGAAGATCCTCGACGGGCTTCCGCGCGCCGCGACCGAGGGCGTGAACGTCGGCGACATCCGCCACAAGCTGCAGGTCAATGCCTCCAAGGAGCACAGCGGCGGCGGCGGTGGTGGCGGCGGGCCGGTGATCATGCGCGGCGGCCACTGAGCGCCGCAGCGCTCAGCGCGAGAACTGCTGCAGCAGCGCTTCCAGGCTCGGCGCGACCATGCGGTCATCGGCAAGATCGTCGTGCGTGAAGTTCCACATCGTCCCGTCGGCCGCGAGCAGCAACAGATCGCCGTCCTGGCCGAAGAGCGGGAGCATCTTCGCGCGCGCCCTCAGCTCCGGGAATTGCGCCACCAGCGAAGCCAGCGAGCGCCGCTCCTCGCGCGCGCCGTCGGGCGTGAGCAGATCCCAGTCGTGCTCCTGCGTCGAGACATGCACGAAGACATCGCCCATGGCGTCGCCCAGCTCCACCAGCGCCGGCGGACACGGCACGCCGCACTCGGACGCGAGCTTCCGCCAGCCGGCACCGTCGGGATTCATCAGGCCGAGCAGATCCGTCCGCTCCTTCTTCAGCACGCTCCGACGCAAGGTCGGCGAGAGCGACGCCAGGAAGCGCTCCACGATGGGCCCCGTGTTCGGCGTGGGCTTCGACGGATCCACGGGCGCCAACATCGAGACGAGGTGCGTCCAGCCCAGCTTCTCGAGGATGCCAACGAGCACGTCCTTCGACGCGGGATCTTCGCGCAAATACGCCGCCATCGCCGCGCGCTCCGCTTCCACGAGCTGGCCCTTTGCTTCGAGCTCGCGCGCCGTCGAGAGCACCACCGGCGCCGAGCGGCCCCACGTTTCGTCGAGCGGCAGGAACGCGGGCGGCACACCGACGTCGCGATCGACCGAAGGAAACTGGAGCCGTTCGCGCACGCGCCGCACGTGCTCGCCATCGAGGTGCGGATTGCGCAGCGCCTTCTCGAGGAACGCCTCGAAGGTGAGCGCCTCGAAGTCGAGCAGGTTCACCTCGTGCCGGAACGTGACCACCGGCGGCTCGCGGCCCTCGGCACACCACGGCGGATAGAGATAGAGCGCGACGGAATCGCCGTTGCCGAGCGGGATGAGCTCGAAGAGGTGCGGATCCGCGCTCCAGTCCTCGACGAGGTGGTTCCGCCGCGGCTTGCCATCCAGCTCGGCCGGCGAGAGCTGCTCGAGCATCGAGAGCCCGAGCACGCGCAGCCCGCGACGCAGCAACGGATCCGTGAACTCGTCCTGCATCAGGCGAACGAGCAGCGGCGAGAGCTTCGCGCCCGTGGCCTGCGCCGCGACGCCGAGCGCGGGCAGGCGCGTGGCCAGGAGCGCCGGCGGCGGTTGGTTCTCGGGCGCGCGCGTGGGCAACGGGATGGCGGTCGTGTCCGCGGTCGCCGAGAGCACCAGCGATCCAGGCTGCGGCTCCGACCAGTTGAACCCGCCCTCCACGCGATAGCGCTTCACGCGGTAGATGCCCGGGAGCTCCTCGCGCACGTCGTCGAGGAACACCTTCGTGCCGGGCCGCGGACGCGGATTGCCGCTGAGGCCGTCGAGCGTGACGCGGCCGAGCCTCGGGTGATCCGCGAGGATCTTCGTGGTCGTGGCCGCCGCGACGACGGCCGGCTCCGGCTTCGGCTTCGGCGTGCCGAGCCGCGGCGCGAGCGTGGCGGCGATGGGATTCACGCCTGGCGCCTTCGCCAACGCGGCGCGATCGAAGAAGAGCAGCAGCTGGCCAGTGGCCACCGCGAGGTGGGTGTCCGAGAGCGCGACGTCGAAAGGCTGCGTGCTCTGTGTGTCGATGGCGCTTCCGTAGAGTTTGCCTTCCACGGCGCGCAGCACGAGCACGCGACCCGGATCCGCGAACGCGATCGCGTCACCCTGCGACGCGATCCGCCACTTTCCGCGCACGGGAAACGCCGAACCGAGCGGCTGTCCAAGGAGCAGCGGCACCGCGAGCACGCCGGTGCCTGGCGCGTTGACCATCAGCAGCGCGAGATCGCCCGCGCGCGCGCCCTCGATGAGCTCGCCGAAGAAGCGCAGCGTGGGCAGTCCCGGCCCGCGCAGGTGCGTGAACGGACCTTCGCTCGTCTCCTCGTGGCGGAACTCGAGCCCGTCGAGGAACGGCCGGCGCATCTGGTCGGGCGCGAGCTGGCCCGCTTGCGGCGTGAGCTCTCCGGTGATCGCCTCGGCGCTCGCCACCACGTTGCGCGCGACCCACGAGAAGCGCTGGCCCGCGCACGGCCCAAACTCACCCGCGAACGGCACGCTCACGAAGCCATTCGGCGACGGCGGCGGCGCAGGTTTCGCCGGCCGATTGGCGTCCATGATTTTTCGCGCGAGCCGCTCGTCCACCTCGAGCTCCATCTGATACTTCGCGGTCTCAAAGTTCTCGGCGATGGTGCGGTACACCTTCATCGGCATGCGCAGCCTGGTCGGCGGCTGCGCGCTGAGCTCGATGAACACCAGCTCGTCGTTCTCCACGCGGTCGAAGCGCAGGTTCAGCTTTCCCGCGAGGTCCTTCTGGTTCAGCCGCATCGTGAACTTGGCGAGCTCGAAGGCCACGTCGTCGAGCTTCGACAGGTGGAGCCGCACCTTCTCCACCAGGTCATGCCGGCTCGCGACCACGCGGATGAGCGAGTTCGGCGGCGCGAGCTCGCGCAGATCAGCGATCGCTTTGGCGACCTGATCGTCTTTGACGACCACCTGGAAGAAGAGGTCGCGCGCCTCGTTGGTGACCAGCACGTCGCACTCGACGGGCACGTCGGCGCCGCACTTCGGGCAACGAAAGCGGTTGAAGGCGTTGGAGGCCACGTCGCGCGTGACGGGGCCGTTGTCGAGCACCAGCGAGAGGTGCAGCTCCATCGTCCCCGCGGTCTGACACCGCGGGCATGGGTGGCTCACCTGCTGGCTCAACGACATGGAAATCCTCGTGTGACCAACGCCCGCGCGCGCAGCCGAGTGCACGCTATCGCGCGAACACCTTCGCCCAGCGCGCGGCGATCTCCTCGCGGGTGCGGAGCGTGGCCTGGTACCACGCGGGCCGATCGGCGTGGACGCGATAGACCGCGTACTCCTCGGCGGTCAGCGGCACGAGCATCCGCATCGCCACCGGACGCTTTGCCGACAGCGGCACGTCGCTCATCGGCGCGAGCAGGTACGCCCAGCCGTCGGGGCCGGGCGGGAAGCCGTCCCAATCCTTGAGGCCGCCCGGAGCAGGTGTGGTGAGCGCGAGCGCACCGAAGTTGAGCAGCACCGAGGGAATTCGCTGCGCATCGAGCGGCGCGTAGGTGCAGAGATCGGCGTGCGCGGTGGCGAGCTCGTCGTCGCCAGAAGCCGCGCGCACCCGACCCAGCCCAGCCGTCGCATAGAGCGCGAGCTCGGCGTTCTCGAAGACGAGCACGCGCGTGGGCGGACGGCCGTTGCCGGCGTCGTACGGAATCGCGTCGGCGAGCGCGAGGCCGCGCGGGCCGTACTGGCCGAGCATCAGATCCGCCATCGCGCGCGCGTACTCGGACGGCGTGATCGCGTCGGGCCCTGCGATGAGCGCCGTGTCCCAGAGCGCGCTCGGGTTTCGCGGCAGGAGGTCAGGCGAGGTGAAGCGCAGGAGCAGCGGATCGCCCGAGTCCTGCTGCAGCCAGGTGATGCACGCCTCGCCCTCGCGCGCGGGCTGCGGCGCGCGTCGGCCGGCCCAGTGCCAGAGCGGAACGCGAAACGACTTCAGCTCGGCGACGTCCGCGTGCGCGGCCGCGAGCCTGCCGCACGCGAACTGCAGCGCCTGCATCGCGCGCTCGAGCGAGAGCTGATCGCCTGCGGGACCGGCGACGAATTCCAGGTTCGGCGCGGCGAAGTGCTGCGGCATGCCGTACGAGCGAACGGTCACGGATCCGTTCGGATCCTTCGGCTGCGTCGCGAGCAGATCCAGCCACGCCAGGTACGGACGCTCTTCGATCTGGCGCAGATCGCCGAGCCTCGCCAGGAACTGCCGCGCAGGCTTCACGCAGCCGGCCGAGCCATGGAGCACCACCGCGAGGGCGCCGCGCGAGAGCAGGGTGCCCACCAGCATCGACGCCGAGCGCATGCGTCCATCGAGCAGCCACGGATCCGGGAGCTGAGGCAGCGTGGCGCGCAGCGCGAACTGATCCGCGAGCCCGAGCTTCAGCCCGATGTACGCCTGCCCGAGCGGAAAGTCGTTTCCGACGAGGCGCAGATCGAGGAGCTCTTTCGAGATGGGCTGATCCACGCGCGACGCGAGTGTGACGAGCCCTGGCTGTTGCAGGGTCGCGCTCGGATCCTGCGTCGCGAAAGTGGGCGTCCAGGCCGCGACCGCGGCCGCGGGCGTATCGAAGAGGATGCTGACGTCGAAGAGATTGGCCGAGGCCATGCGCCGCGATCAAACCCCGCGCGCCGCCTTGCGTCCAAAGGAATAGAGGTACGCGTAGAGGATCGCCGCGAGCGAGAGGCCCACCGCCGCGCGCACCGGCCCGGGGAACAGATCGCCCGGACTGATGAAGCCCTCCACCAAGCCAATCGCCGCGAGCAGCGGCGCGCCGCCGAGGACGATCTGCACGCCCACGCGCCCGCGCACGCGCAGCGCTTCGGCCCGGCTCAGGCGACCCGGAGCGACGAGCGCGCTCGCCAGCACCAGTCCGGCCTGTCCTGCGAGGCACACCATCGACAGCTCCACCAAGCCGTGCGCGCACACGAAGGAGAGGAAGTCGGGCGCCATGCCGCGCTGCAGGCAGAGCGCGGTCACGGAGCCGAGCTCCAGGCCGTTCACGACCAGCGCGAGCACCGTGCCCAGGCCGCCGAGCAGCCCGCCGGCAAACGTCGTGAACGCCACGCCGAGGTTGTTGGTGAGCACCTTGGCCGAGAGCAGCGCGGGCGGCATGACCTCGAGGATGGAGTCCGTCCACATGCGGCCTTCGGAGATGTGCTGGCGCAGCTCTGGCGGCACGAGCGCGTTGGCGAGCTCGGGGTGGAAGAGCGCGCCCGCGGCGCCCAGCCAGCCGCCGAGGAGCAGGATGCTCCACGCGGCGTAGAAGAAGCGGCGCTCGGCGTAGAAGGCGCCCGGGAACGCCTCGGCGTAGAAGCGCCGCACCGCTGCCAAGCGCGCGGGCCGCTCGCCGTAGACCTGCGCGTAGGCGCGCGCGACGAGCTGGTTCAAGAAGAGGGCAGCCTCGGTGCCGGGATATTGCACGCGCGCGTGCGCGAGATCGGCGGCGCAGCGGCGGTAGAGGCGATCCAGCTCGTCGACCTCGGCTGCGGCCAGCGAGCCCGAGCCGAAACGTCGAAGCAGGTTGGCCAGCGCGTCCCAGGTGGGCCGGCGATCGGCGACGAACTGGGGGAGGGGTTGGGCCATGGTTCAGGTCGGCGCTGGGAAGCGCCTCCCACATTCCATCTTTGTCAGAATGAGCTTGTGGGAGGCGCTTCCCAGCGCCGACAGCCCTGGTGAGACGCGCTCACGCCTCCCCCTTCGCCAGCGCGCGCAAGAACGCCTCCGCCGTCACCGGCTGCGCGAGCTGCCCGCGCTCCGACTCCGCCAACCGATTCGCAAACAGCGCCGCGAGCTGCAGCGCCAGCTTGTCGCGCGAGGGCGTCTCGAGCAGCGGCGCGCGCCCGAGGAACCCGAGCACGAGCTCGAGCTGCGCGGGCGAGAGCGGCGCCTGGCCGGGCTTGGCCGTGGGCGGCGGCGCCTGGTAGCGCGACAGATCGAAATCGCGCTCGCGGATGACCACCGTGCCGGCCACGAGATCGCCCAACCGTCGACTGGGGTGCGTGGCCATCAGCGACACCACGCCCGTCATGTAGAAGACCGGCAGGAAGTCGACGCCGCGGCAGAGGTTTCGCAGCGCGAGGTCCACGAAGGTGGCCGGCGAGCCGTCGCCGCGCACGACCCGAAGCTTGAGCAGGCGCTTGCCCGGCGTCTGGCCGTGCCACGCCGTCTCGAACGCCAGCGCGTAGCCCCAGTTGGTGAAGAAGAATCCCACCACGAGCAGGATCTGCACCGTGGCGCTCAGCCCGCCGAACTGGGTGAAGTCGAAGGTGCGGAAGTAGGTGATGGTGAAGCCCACCGTGAACCAGGTGGTGGCGATGATGCTCGCGTCGATGAGCCAGGCCAGCGCGCGGTGGCCCAGGCCCGCCACGTCGATGTCGAGGGCCACCGCCTCGGGCGTGGCGATCTCCAAGCTGGCCGCCGGCTGTGTCATCGGCGCGAAGCATAGCAGCGCACCCGTGTGTCACCGAGCGCGGCGCCGTGGTACATGGTGCCGCTCTTGGAGGTTCACCATGCGCGCGTCCCTGGCGACTCTCACGGCGGTGCTGGCCCTGTCGGCCACCGGCTGCCTCGAGCCCGACCACATCGAGCTGGATCCCCAGAGCCTCACCTTCACCCGCAGGGGCGATCAGGTCTGGGTGCACGCCATCTTCAAGGACAGCAAAGGCAAGCAGTTCACCAAGCAGCCGGCCACCTGGAGCTCCAGCAACGACAAGGTCGCCACGGTGGACAACAAGGAGAAGCCGGGGAACGTGGTGGCCGTTGGTCCGGGACACGCCACCATCACCGTCAAGGGAGAGGGCAATCTCATGGCAGAGCTCTCCGTGGACGTGGTCACGGTGGAGAAGCTCTCGGTGGAGCCGAACCCGGTGAAGATGACCGTCGACAGCGAGCGCGTGGCACCGAAGATCCTGGCCCTCGACGTGAACGGCCACCTGCTCAAGGACCGCAAGGCGCACATCAAGTGCGCCAACGAGAAGATCTGCAACTCCGACGGCGACGGCATCTGGCCCGCGGGCGACCCGGGCGAGACCACGGCGGAGGTGGCCGTCGACGACAAGACGGTCACCGTGCAGGTGGTGGTCGAGGGCGGGAAGAAGAAGAAATGAAGCGGGCGGCGTGGTAGCTACGCCGCGGATTTGAGCCGCTAGCTCAGTCGGTAGAGCACCGGCCTTTTAAGCCGAGGGTCGTGGGTTCGATTCCCACGCGGCTCATTTCAGTTTCTCTTCGAATCCAGTGCACGCGCGCGCGGGTATCCTGAAGGCATGGGACACTCTGCACCCGAGCAGGCCGACTGGATCGAAGAGCGCCTGAAGCGTGTGGCTCCTGCCGAAGTCGAGCGTCTCGCGCTCCGCTGGCTCGACCACGCGATGCGCGAGATCCTGCCACTTTCCTACGAGCGCGCGGGTCTCGCAACCGAAGCTGCTGCCATGCGAGGACAGCCGCCCCTGTCGAGTCGCGCGGCGATTGCAGATGCGTACGCGCGCGCATTTTCGAAGAAGCTCCCGACTGAAAACATCAATGTGCTCGCTGCGCACTACGACGCCGCAGGGTCGCTCACGCAACTCGTCGAAGAGTTCTCGGTTTGGCGCTGCTGCTTCTCGGCGGTGATGACGTCGCGCATGGTGTACGGCGACGACCGAATCATGAATCTCATGAAGGCCGATCTGGGAATTGACGAGGGCGTCGACGGATGACGCCGCTCGCCTGGCACGAGCGCGTCTGAGCGCTCGCTCGCCCCCAGGCGCGTTTCCCCCGAGTCGCATTTCGGATAGTCAGCTCTCAGATGAGCTCTCCGACCCGCACTTCTCCCCCGACCGATGCCGAGCCGCGCGCCGCGGTCTCCGTCGAAGACGCCGCGCAGTGCACCCGCGTCCTCGAAACGCTCATCGCCGAGCCTCTCTTGCTTCTGGCGCTTCCGGAGCCGACGCGAATCGGGTTGCTGAGTGCGGCGGGGCGTCTTGCGCCCCCGCCGCGCGCCGAGAAGCAACGGCTGCTCAAGGCGGAGCGGCGCGCCCACCGTGAAGCCAAGCGCACCCGCGATCGTGAGCGTGTGGCCACGACGCAGATCCGCACCCTCCGCAAGTCGCCGGTCTTCGAGGCGCCGCCGCAGCTCGAGGCCGGTCACACCGAACCGGCGGATCCGCCTCCGCAGCTCGAGACGCCGCGCGACTGCTACGTCTGCAAAGCGGAGTACCGCGAGCTGCACTTCTTCTACGACTCGCTGTGCCCCTCCTGCGCCAGGTTCAACTACGCCAAGCGCGCGCAGCACGCCCCGCTCGACGGCAAGGTCGCGCTCATCACGGGCGCGCGGGTGAAGATTGGCTTCCAGGCCTCGCTGATGCTCCTGCGCTCCGGCGCCCGCGTCATTGCGACCACGCGCTTCCCGAATGACGCGGCGCTGCGCTACGCACGCGAGCCCGACTTCGACCGCTGGAGGCACCGGCTCCACCTCCACGGCCTCGACCTGCGTCACGCGCCGAGCGTGGAGCTCTTCGCGCGCCACATCGAGCAGACGCACGACCGGCTCGACATCCTCATCAACAACGCCGCGCAGACCGTGCGCCGGCCGCCTGGCTGGTACGCACACCTCGCCGGGCTCGAATCGCAGCACGCGAACGAGCTCCCTTCGCAGACGCGGCCGCTCCTCGCCAACCACGTCCGCTGCGTGGAAGAGCTGGCCGGCCACGCGGAGCCGGCGGGTTCGTCCAGCGCGCTCGCGCCGAGCTGGCGCAGCGGCGATCCCACCCTTGGAATTCGCGCCTCGGCGGCGTTGTCGCAGGTGCCCTACGCGCTCGAGCAAGAGGGAGATGTGCAGGCGCTCTTTCCCCAAGGCCGCTTCGACGCCGATCTCCAGCAGGTGGATCTGCGCAGCGTGAACACCTGGCGCCTCACCCTCGGCGAGGTCGCGACCGCCGAGATGCTCGAGGTCCACCTGGTGAATGCCGTCGCGCCCTTCATTCTGTGTGGAAAGCTCAAGCCGCTCATGCTGCGGGAGCGCTCCGAGCCCGGGCACATCGTCAATGTCTCCGCGATGGAGGGCAGCTTCTCGCGCGGAACCAAGACCGACAAACACCCGCATACCAACATGGCCAAGGCCGCGCTCAACATGATGACGCTGACCTCGGCGCCCGACTACGCGCGCAGCGGCATCTACATGAACGCCGCCGACACCGGCTGGGTGACCGACGAAGATCCCGCCGCGCACGCCGAGCGCAAGACCCGGGAGTTCGACTTCCAGCCGCCGCTCGACATCGTGGATGGCGCAGCACGAATCATCGACCCGGTCTTCTCTGCGATCCGGACCGGCAACTTCGTCTGGGGCAACTTCTTCAAGGATTACTTCCCGACGAACTGGTGAATAGAGAGCTTCTGCCCGGGGGCTCGGTCGCCCGCTCGCTTGGATTAGGTGGGATCCCATTCATTTGCCGCTCGCGTCTCGACGCGCGGTATCCTGGTGCGCATGCCGATCCTCCTCGCGCTCGCCCTGGTCGCCGCGCCGGCGCCGAAGCCGCCCTCGGTCGCCAAGGACACCGGGCAGGTGCTCATCGCGCCGGGCGACGCGGGCTTCATCCACCGCCTGCCGGATCCGGGCTTCAAGCCCACGGTCGCGTACCAATGGCTGGACACGCTGCTCGAGGCCTCGGGCCGCGACGCCGACCGCAACAGCCCACGCCCGACCATCCTCTCGCGCACCATGGCCGTCACGCTCACCGCCATGTACGACGCCTGGGCCGCCTACGACGACAAGGCCGTGGGCACACGCCTCGGCGGCAAGCTGCGCCGTCCGGCGGCGGAGCGCACCCAGGCCAACAAGGAGAAGGCGATCTCGTACGCGGCCTATCGCACGCTGCTCTTCGTCTATCCCGACGACGCGGCCTTCATCACCGGCAAGCTCAAGGCGCTGGGCTACGACCCGGCCGACGCGTCGACGGATCCCAAGACGCCCGCAGGCGTGGGCAACGCGGCCGCCGCGGCGCTCATCGAGTACCGCAAGCACGACGGCGCCAATCAGCTCGGCGACGAGAAGGGCGGCAGCGGCAAGCCCTACGCCGACTACTCCGGCTACAAGCCTGTGAACACGCCGGACCACGTGGTCGACGCCACGCGCTGGATGCCCATTCCCTTCTCCGACAAGCACGGCGGCACCGTGTCGCCGGGCTTCCTCACGCCGTTCTGGGGCCAGGTGAAGCCGTTCGCGC
Source organism: Deltaproteobacteria bacterium (assembly GCA_018266075.1). Taxonomy (GTDB): domain Bacteria; phylum Myxococcota; class Myxococcia; order Myxococcales; family SZAS-1; genus SZAS-1. Next base: position 103,623 of record JAFEBB010000002.1, read on the forward strand.
TCGAGCGCGGCGATCAGTTCCGCCCGCCGCCGCCGCCGAAGTGGGGCTCGCCGGAGCTCAAGCGCGACATCGCAGAATTGGTCGACGTCGACGGACACCTCACCCTCGAGCAAAAGACCGTCGTCGAGTTCATGCGTGAAGGGCCGCACTCCACGGGGCAGTCCGGGCACTGGCTGCAGTTCGCGCAGGACGTCTCGCGCCGCGATCACCAGACGCTCGACCAGGACGTGAAGCTCTTCTTCGCCGTGTCGAACGTGGAGATGGACGCCTTCATCGCCTGCTGGGAGTCGAAGCGCTACTACGACACCTCGCGGCCCTACTGGTGGGCGCGCATGACGTACAAGGGCAAGAAGATCCCCTCGTGGCTCGGACCCGGGAAGGGGTTTGCGATGGAGCCGGGCGAGCAGTGGCGCCCGTTCTCGCCCGACGAGTTCCTCACCCCGCCGTTCCCGGGCTACGTGAGCGGCCACGCCACCGCGAGCGGCGCCGGCTCGCGCATGCTCGAGCTCTTCACCGGCAGCGATCGCTACGGCGCTACGGCGATCCAGTCGGCCGGCTGGATGACCGAGCCCGATGCGACGACCGCGCAGATGCAGGCGCGCGAGGGCAAGCTCGCGAGCGACGTGCCCGAGTCGAAGGAGATCCGCATCGAGCTGCCCACGTTCACGCGCGTGGCGGAGATCGCGGCGCTCTCGCGCATGTGGGGCGGGTACCACATCCGCACCGACAACGAGGAAGGCCTCATCGTTGGGCGCAAGATCGCGATGTACGAGTGGCCCAAGTTCCAGGCCTACTTCGAAGGCACCGCGCGCTGACGGCTACTCCGACGCCTTCGTGAGCGTCGCGAGCGCGTCGGCCGTGAGCGCGACCGTCACCGAGGGAAGCAGCTCGCGCAGCTGATCCACCGTTCGCGCGGACGCAATCGGCGCAGCCACCGTCGGCTGCACCCGCAGCCACGCGAGCGCCACCGCCGCCACCGGCACCCGGTGCGCGGCCGCGATGCGATCCAGCGCCGCGAGCACCCGCAGCCCGCGCTCGTTCAGGTACTGCGACGCGCCGCCCGCGCGCGCCGAGTCCACCGTCTTGCCCGGCCGGTACTTGCCCGCGAGAAATCCCTTCGCGAGCGAGAAGTAGGGCAGCACGCCGAGCTGGTGCCGCTCGGCGACCGCGCGCAGTCCGTTGGTCTCGAACCCGCGCTCCACCAGGCTGTAGTGCGGCTGCAGCGCGACGGGCGCGTGCAGACCGCTCGCCCTCGTGGCCGCGAACCAGCCGTCGAGGCGCTCCGCCGTGAAGTTCGACGGCGCGATGTGCCGCACCTTGCCCGCATCCACGAGTCGCGAGAAGGCGCCCGCGATGTCCGCGATGGGCACCTCGAGGTCGTCGAAGTGCGCGTAGTAGAGGTCGATGCGATCCGTCTGCAGGCGCTGCAGCGACGCGTCGCACGCGGCCTGGACGTTCTTCGGCGCCAGGCCCTTGAAGTCCGGGTGCCGCGCGACCTTCGTCGCGATCACCATCTGCGCGCGGTTGTTGCGTGCCTTCATCCACGCGCCGATGAGCCGCTCGCTCTCGCCGCCGGTGTGGCCTTCGACCCATGCCGAGTAGCTGTCGGCGGTGTCGATGAAGTTGCCGCCCGCGGCCGCGTACGCGTCGAGCACCGCGAACGACGTCGCCTCGTCGGCGGTCCAGCCAAAGACGTTGCCGCCGAGGTTCAGCGGGAAGACGTGGAGATCGCTCTGGCCCAGGCGGATCCGCGGTGCGCTCATGGACCGAAGGATGCGCAGATTGCTGCGCGCTGCAACGGATTCGTACGCGTCAGAAGCGCGCGGTGGCGTTCGCCGCGGCCGTCGTCCCGAGCGGGATGAGCACCGTGTCCGAGGTCGGCGTGATCGACACCTGCGTGGCGATGAGCGTCTGCAGGCTCAGCCAGCCATTGAGCCGGAAGCGCGTCTCCACCAGCGCGCCCACGCCGTTCTCCGCGGCGTCGGTGTTGATGGCCGGCGCCCAGGCGTAGAAGTACGAGGCGCGCACGCGGAGCTGCACCGTCTGCCCGGGCAGCATCGCCGCCTCGACGTACGCGTCCCGACCGGCCATCCAGCCAAAGTTCTCGTCGTAGCCCACGCTCATTCCGCCGAACGTCCCGAGCATCCGCGGCATGCTTAGCTCCGTGCCGACGACCGTGCGATGCAGGCCGCTGTCGAGGTCGCGGCTGAAGCTGGCGAGGCCAGTGATGCTGACGGTGTCGAAGAGGTACGACGCCGCGCCCTGCGCGTGCAGCGACGCGTCGGTGAAGTCGGCGAGCTCGGGATGCAGGAGCTGATCGATGGCGCTGTCCTCGTAGCGCACGCTCGCCCAGACCTGCGCGTGATCCGTCGGCCGCGCGTTCACGCTGAAGGTGGCGAGGTCGATGAGGTCGGGCGCCTGCACCACGCCCGAGCCCACCCGCAGCTCGGCCGAGGTGTCGAAGCCCTTGCCGATCGACCAGAGCGCGAGGCCGTCGAGGCTGAGGTGGAAGCCCGCCCCCGGCACTTCGCGGGCCATCATCACGCCGTCGGCCTGGAACCACGAGCCCGACGCCGACGGCCAGGTGCCCGTGACGAACGCGCCCACGAGCGGATTGGTGGTGGGCGCGGTGGTCACCGCGTTGGGGTCGGTGCCGCCGAGCAGGCCCGCCTCGAGGGTGTGGTCGAGGCTGTGCCAGCTGGCCTGGGCGCCGTCGAGCACGCCCACGCCCGGCGCCTGCGACCAGATGCGGCCCAGTGAGAACGCGAGGTGTGAGGTGAGCGGGTGGTACGAGATCGCGAGCTCGCGCACGAAGAGCTGGTTGCTGGCCGTCTCCGGGAAGCGGAAGGTCGATGGCCGCTGGAAGTACGACTGCACCGTGAGGTCGATCGACGCGTGGAAGCCCGCGCCCAGCTCGGCGTCGCGCGCGGCGGCGGTCACGGTCTGCACGAAGTAGCGCGAGCTCGAGGGATCGTTCGTGGAGAAGTAGGCCTCGGTGAGGCTCAGCTCCGAGTGCAGGTGGTGGCCGGCGAGCGCGTTGAGGCCCGAGGCCTTGCTCTCGAACGCGACCTTCTCGAAGTGGTTCGGCGCGAGCGCGGCCTTCTCCTGCGCGAGCTGCGCGCCCGTGGGCATGGGCGGCAGCGGCGTGGTGATGGTCTTGGCCTGCTTCGCGGGCGGCTCCGGCGGACTGAACGCGTCGCCGAGCTTTGGCGTGCCCTGCGCCGCGCAGGTGGCCGAGTGCGGCGACACCGTCGTCACCTGGCACGAGCTCACCGCACGTCCGCCGCGCTTCAGCGGCAGGTTCATGCCCACCTGCAAGCCGTCGTCGGCGCCGAGGCCGAGGTACGCGGTCTTCGCGGTCACGTAGACCACCTGCGGCCCGCCGGGCAGCGAGGTGCGGTGGACCTTCGTCTTCGCCTGCTTCGCTGGCTTGGCGAACTTCGGCGCGGCGGTGTGCTTCTTCGCAAACGCGGGCGTCGCGCTCAGCACGAGCGCCAGCGCGAGCAGGCTTCGCACGCTGACGCCGCTAGGGCGAGCTGGTGATCGCATGGCACGCATAGCACTTTTGATCCGAGCAATCGTATCCAGGCACGCCGGTGGCACCGTGGAAGCTCGCCGTGGCGTGCAGCGAGTCCATCTTCGAGCACGCGTGCGCGTGGCAGCCCGCGCAGGAGAAGCTCTGGCCGGTGCAGCTCCCCGGCGCCGTGGTGACGATCCCTTCGTTGTGGCAGGTCTTGCAGCTGATGCCGCTGTGCGGCCCGCCGGTGATCTGGAAGCAGCGATCGTGGGCGGTGAACTTCGCCGCGTGCCAGGTCGCGCCGGTGTGGCAGGTGGCGCACTGGGTGCCCAAGCCGAGCGCCAGGTGGTTCACCTGGCTGGTGACGGTGGCGTTGTAGTCGGCCTGGTGGCAGCGCACGCAATCCACGGTGTCGTGCGCGAAGTTCCGGTTGGTGACCGAGGTGTGGCACTCGGTGCAGGGGATGAACGCGTGCCGGCCCACGAGCGGGAAGTTGGTGAAGCGGTGCGCGTCGACGTTGAAGAGCGGCTGCCAGGTCTGCTCGGTGTGACAGCCCTGGCACTGTGCGCCGAACTCGCTCTTGTGCGGATCCTCGTGGCAACCCGCGCAGGTGCGGGAGACCGGCTGGTCGAAGCCGGAGACGTGGCACTCCTTGCAGCCCGCGCCCGCGTGAGCGCCCTTGAGCGGAAAGCCGGTCTTGTCGTGGTCGAACGCCGCCTGCTTGAAGCCGCTGGTGGTGTGGCACTTCTCGCAGTTGGTGTCGTCGGCGTTCGCGGCGGCCGCGTTCTGTGAAGCGGGGAAGAGGTTCGGCTTGCTCGTCGACGTCGGCGCGGCAGCGGGCGTCTTCGCGGGCGGCACGCTCGTCGGCGTCGGGCTCGCGGTCGAAGGTCGCGCGGACGCCGCCAGCGCGCCCATCGAGCCGAGGAGCACCGCACCGCCGAGCAGAAGTGGAAGGACGCGCGCGGTCATTGGGTGAACTGCCTGAACTCGCCGTGGTGGAAGTCCTGATGGCAGCCCGCGCAGTTCGTCGGCAGGCCGGTGTACTTGCGCACCTCGACGCCCGCGGTCACCACCACGCTCTGGTGACACGCGTTGCAGGCCACGTTCTGGTGCTGGCCGTCGAGCACGTAGTCGGTGAACGGCGGCGCGTGCACGAACGTCGTCGCGACGGGCTTGAACGACTCCGTGTTGTGACACCGCGCGCAGTCTTCAATCTCGTCGGGCGCGTCCTTCTTGTGGAACTGGCCGGCGTGCGCGTCCGCGTGGCACGAGGCGCAGCTCTGGTTCAGCGGCCGGTACGCGACGGTGGTCACCTTGCCGAACTTCTTCGCCTGGTGGCACTGCTCGCACTGCGCCGTCGCGTGCTTGCCGGTGAGCGGGAAGCGGCTGTCCTTGTCGTGATTGAACTTGAGGTCCTTGAAGGCGCTCACCTGGTGGCACGTGGCGCAGGCCTTGGAGTCGCCGCTGCTGCGGAACTGGCCGGCGTGCGCGTCCTGGTGGCAGGTCTCGCACTGGTTCAGCGGCTTGATGAACTGCATCAACGCCAGGCTGAAGAGCAGCGGGCGCTTCTCGGCCTTGAGCAGCTTGGTCACCGACACGGGCACGCGCGTCTCCAGCGACGCCGTCTGCACGTGGCACCCGGCGCAGGGCGTGGCCGCGTGGGCGCCCTCGAGCGGGTAGCGGGTCTTCTGGTGATCCGCGAGCTCGAACTTCGCCGGCAAGAAGCCCTTCACGTCGTGGCAGGCCTCGCAGTTGCTCGCGAAGACGCCGGTGAGCTGGCCCTCGTGCGCGTCGGCGTGGCAGCTCGTGCACCTGTCGAAGGAGAGGCCCTTGAACTTCGCGGCGTGTCCCGGGAAGGGGCCGTGGCAGCTCTTGCACGCCACCTCCGCGTGCAGGCCGCGCAAGGGAAAGCGGGTCTTGTCGTGGAAGGCGCGCTCCGACTCCGCGCTGTGGATGATCTTCCAGCCCGCGGTGGAGTGGCAGCTCGAGCAGCGGTCGCCGAAGCCGCCCTTGTGCGGATCCTGGTGGCAGTCCTGGCAGCTCTCGAAGCTGATGTTGGTGAACTGCGAGAACTCGCGCTTCACCGGCGCGGGGAAGGCGCTGCCCGGCGTCTTCTTGTCCTGCAGTGGCGCGTGGCACTTCTCGCAGGCCACGGTCTTGTGCAGGCCGGTGAGCGGGTAGTCGGTCTTGTCGTGGTTGAAGCCGGGCGCGGGCTTGAAGGACTTCTCCACATGGCACTGCTTGCAGTCCGTGCTGAGCTGCCCGCGGTGTTCGTCGAAGTGGCAGGTCTCGCAGGTGGTGGGCGTGCCCAGGAACGTGTCGGTCTTGGGGTGCGCGTCGAGCCACTTGCGGATCACCGGGTCGTAGTCGCGGAAGGGCTCGTGGCAGTCGGCGCACTTCACCTTCGCGTGCGCGCCCTTGAGCGGCCAGCCCGTCTCGTTGTGCGGGAAGTTGCTCTTGTTGCCGCTGGGCCACTCGATCATCTTGAAGTCCACGCCCTGGTGATCGTGGTGGCAGTTCTTGCAGTCGCGCTTCTCCTCGGGGATGTGGCCGTGGTACCCGACGCCCTTCTTGATGCTCGGCGCCAGCTCGGTGTGGCAGGCGAGGCACTTCTGCTCGAAGTTCTCGTCGCTGCCCGCCGAGCTGTGGCACTTGTCGCAGTTCGACATGCCCTCCAGGTTCGCGTGTGGCTTCGCCAGCGGGCCGGGCGAGAAGAGGTCCGCGCGCGCGCTCGTCGCCCAGAGCAGCCCGACGATGGCGATGGGTGCGAACCGGAGTCGGAGCATCTAGGGCGCGAAGAACTTGGGAACGAAGCCGAGGTACAGCGACACGCCGATGTGGGCCACGATGAGCACCACCATGAAGATCGACAGGCCCACGTGGAGCACGCGCCACACCGCGAGGTACCGGCGCAGCACGCCGTAGAAGGTCACCTGGATGCGCACGCGCGCCAGGCTGGTCACGCTGCGCGCGAAGTCCTCGAACTGCGACTCGCTGTCGAAGTGCGGCCGCACCCGCGCCAGCCGCCGCGGCACGCCCAGCATCTGATCCGGCAGCGCCATGGCCAGCGACATGAAGCCGCCTTCGGTCGCCACCGCCGGCACCAGCGCCTCGAGGTTCAGCTTGCTCGTGGCGCCGGCGAGCATGGCCGAGAGCTGGCCACGCAGGCCCTGCACCTGCCGCTGCAGATCCGCGAGGTCGATGAGCTTGCCGTCGCGCTGGGGCACCAGCGTCACCAGGAAGCGGCCGATGAGCCCCGTCGAGACCAGCACCACCATCGACGCGGCCGTCGCGCTCGCGAGCTGGTTGTTCGACTGGAACGCGGCGTGAAACGCGATCACCAGCGGTGAGAGCGTGCCCACGAAGACGTGGAAGCTGAGCCAGGTGCGGATGTCGCCCAGGCCCTTGAGGCCCTTCCAGCGCTTTCGCAGCGCGTAGAGGTAGTTCAGCATCATCACGCCGGTGGCCACGATGCCGACGCCGTGGCCGAACGGACCGGCGGGCTTGAGCATCCTGTGCAGCGGCGACTTGAGGCGCGCGGCCTTGGCCAGCAGGTAGTAGTCCTTGCCGTGCCACCAGAGCGCGCCGATGAGCGCCGCGCCCAGGACGAACAAGCTCCACGAGACGATGCGGTTGGTGGCCTCGGCCTTCGCCGCCGGCGTGCCCGCGCGCGCGGCCTTGGGCTTGCCGTCCTTGCTCTCGCCGAGCGCTTCGCCGTGGAAGCGCTTGAGCTTGATGTCGCAGGCCTTGAGGAACTCGGTGGGCAACTCGCCGCCGAGGCAGGCGATGACGTAGTCGTTCTTCAGCGTGGCCGGCTGGCCCTCGATCTCGAGCACCACGTACTCGGGCTTCACCTCTCTCACCGTGGTGTTGAAGAGCACCTGCACGCGGTCGCTCGCGCCCAGCGCGGCGATCTTCTCGCGGTTCGCCTGGCGGCACTTGCCGAAGGCCGCGCCGCGGTACGCGAGGCACACCGCCGCGGTGGACTCGTTCGCGAGCTGGATCGCTGCCTCGAGCGCCGAGTCGCCGCCGCCGACGACCAGCACCGAGGTGCCGTTGTACTGATCCGGGTCGACGAAGCGGTATGCGACCTTGGGAAGATCCTCGCCCGGACAACCGAGCGGCCTCGGCGAGCCGCGACGGCCGGTGGCGAGCACGACCCGCCGCGCGTACACCGGGCCCTTGCTGGTCTGCACCGTGAAGCGCTCCGGCTCGCCCTCGATGCCGGTGACCTTCACGTTCTCCTCGACGCGCAGCTGCGCCGAGTTGGCGATGCGGCTCCACGCCTCGATGAGCTCTTCCTTGGAGATGATGGCCTTGCCGAACTTGCCCACGATTGGCAGGTCCACGGTCTCGGTCATCACCACCTTGTGGCGCGGGTACTGGGCCACCGTGCCGCCGAAGGTGCTCTGGTCCAGCATCCGCAGGGTGAAGCCGGCGTCGCGCAGGCCGAGCGCGGTGGCGATGCCTGCGGGCCCCGCGCCCACGATGGCCACGTCCACCGCGCTGGCCATGGGCTTGTGCTGCATGGTGCTGATGAAGTGCTGCGCGAGCTGCACGCCCTGGGTCATGGCGTTGCGGATGAGGCCCATCCCGCCGAGCTCGCCCACGATGTGCACGCCAGGCCGGCTGCTCTCGAAGACTGCATTGACTTCGGGCAGATCCACGCCGCGCTCGCTGGTGCCGAAGACCAGGCGAATCGCGTCGACGGGGCACTCCGCGGCGCACTTGCCGTGGCCGATGCAGTGCGCGGGCTCCACCAGCACCGGGCGGTCGCCCACGATGCCCAGGATGTCGCCCTCGGGGCAGGCGTTGAGGCAGGAGAAGCTGCCGATGCAGATATCCGGGTTGATGATCGGGTACAGCGACTGCGGGACGTTGAGGTTGTTGGCCACCGCGTCCTGCAGCTTCTCGGTGGAGGTCTCCTTGTTGTGCCGCTGTCGGCGGCGCGACACCACCGCGAAGAGCGCGATGAAGGCCGCCATCGTTCCCACGATGAGGAGGGTGTCGTTCATGGTGCGGGGAGTGGGGTGTGGATTCTCTGTTGTTTCCGGAGCGCGAGCTAGTTGGGGCAGCTGCCGGGGTGGCAGACCTTGCAGGTCGCCGTGCAGCTGCCGTTCTGGCTGGGGTGCGTGAACTTCCAGGCCGTCTTGTAGTTGGTGCCCGTCTGCGCCAGGGCCACGCCGCTCGGCGCGCTGTGGCAGGTGCTGCAGTCGGTGCCGGTGGTGAACCAGTGCGAGGTGCCGTCGGGGCAGTTGTTGGAGTCGCAGTAGGCGCGGCTGCCCATGCCCTGACTGCCCTGGTTGTTGGTGGAGAGAGGCAGCGTGTACGGCCGCGTGTCACCGCCGCCTGCGCTCACCGACGTCGCGCCGTTCCAATTGCTCGGGCCAATGAGCGTGCTCCCCGCCTCGTGGCAGGCGCTGCACGGCTTGGAGCCCGAGGCGTGGTCGTAGCCGATGGCGCCCTGGGTGGGCGTGCCCGTGCCATGGCAGGTGGTGCAGGAGGTGCTCGCCGTGGACGGGTGCGGCACGCAGCCGGAGATCGCGGGTTCCGTCGTCGCGCTGGTCGCGGGCGGCTGCGAGACCGCGAACCCTCCCGTCGTGATGCAGGACGGCGCGCCCGAGGTCGCGCCCAGCCAATTCGGCGACGCGATCGTGCCCGTGCCCGGGAAGGTGTGGCAGCCGCTGCAGTCCGTGGTTCCGGCCACGCTGGTGTAGCCGCTGTGGTCCACCGAGAAGGAGCTGCCCGGCTTCACGTTCAGGTGGCAGTTGCTGCACCGGCCGGTGACGCCGTCCGTGGTGAGCGTGGAGCTGCCCGTGAAGTTTGCGTGGAACTTGGCCTGCGCCCACTCCTTGCCCTGGATGCCAGACGATGTCGAAGGTCCAGCTTGGGTGTGGCAGAGGTTGCAGCTGTGCGAGCTGACGTTCGCGTCGGCGTGGCTGATCTGATCGAGCGTGCCCGCGGCGACGCCGGTGGTGCTGTCGCTGGCCGCGGTGGTCACCGTGGTGGAGTTGGTGAGGCCCGAGGGCATGTTGTTGTTGGTGCCCGGCGTGCTCGCGTTCTGGCCGTGGCAGGTGTTGCAGCTGGTGAGGTTGGCCACCTTGCTGTGCACCGTGTCCTGCTTGCTCCAGGCGCTGCCCGAGACCTTGGCGTCGGCCGCGTGGCAGGTGGCGCAGTCCACGCCCGAGACGCCGGTGGCCGTGTGGTTCATCCACTGCGCGCCGTTGGTGGAGGTGCCGCCTTGCGCGAACGAATAGGTGGTGGCGCTCGCCGTGAGCGTGCCGGGCTCGGAGACCAGGTGGCAGTCGTTGCACTTGCCGGGCTGGGTGGTCGCGGTGAGCGAGCCGTGGAAGCCGCCGTCGGCGAACTCCGAGGCCGCGGGCGTGCCCTGCGTGGCGTGGCCCAGCGCGCTGCCGTGGCAGGTCTGGCAGTCCTGGAAGGTGAGCTGCGTGGACGCGTGGTTCATCGCGAAGAGCGTGCCGCGCGTGACGTTCGCCGCGCCGCTCGCGTCGGCCATGAGCGGGTAGTGGCACACGGTGCAGTCGCCGGGCTTGGCGTTGCCGATGGAGCCGTGGAAGTTGCCGCCCGCCCAGCTCACGCCGGGCATGGTGAAGGGCGCGCGGTGGCAGTCGCCGCAGTCCATCTGGGCCACGCTGGTGAGCATGCCGCCGTCGGAGACCACCAGGCCCTGGCCGGTGGCGAAGAGCGCGTTATGGTCCATCGGCTGCAGATCCGAGCCCGCCTCCTCGACGATGCCCGTGGGCTGGCCCGGACTCACCTCGGGCCGCATCTGCGCGTGGCAGTCGCTGCAGCCGGAGCTCGGCTGGGGCAGGCCCGCGTCGGCGAGCGCTGCGTGGAAGACGCCGCCCGCGAATTGCGTGACCGTGGTGCCGACCGAGGTGTGACACGCCCAGCAGTTGATGTCCGGCGGCACGGGCGCGAGCTGCGAGGGCACCTGCGCCGAGGTGTGGAGCATTTCGTTGATGAGCTTCACCTGCGTCGTGGTCATGCCCGTGACGAGGTTCAGCGTGCCCGAGCGCCGCAAGGTGAGGAGCGCCACCGTGACCGACTGCGAGCCCGAGCCCGCGAGCACCGAGCCCGGGTAGGCCACGCCGCCTTGCCAGTCGCCGCCGGGGAGCGTGCCCGTGGCGGGGTTGAAGTAGTTCACGTAGTGCCCGGCCTGGACGGTGGCCTGGTGGCAGGCGAAGCAATCGCCGTTGCCGTCGGTGTGGTGGTTGAAGCTGCCGCCGTCGGGGAAGGTGACGGGCGATGCGGGCCGCTGGTCCGAGTGGCAGACGAGGCACGTCGTCGCGGCCACCGACGCGGCGGGGTCGTGATCGAAGGTGCCGCCCACCCAGTTCTGCGTGCCGCCCCACGCGCCCGTGCCCGGGCCGTTGTGGCAGGTCACGCAGTCGAGGCCGTCGCCGTGCGGATAGCCGCCGTCGGCCGTGCCGTAGTCGAACGGCGACGCGGTGTACGTGGTGCTGGTCCAGCTGGCCGTCGACGTCGGGCGCTCGCCGTCGTGGCACGGCAAGCACGTCGAAGGCGTGGTCGCGCCCGCCGCGTGGAAGACGCCGCCCGCCCACGAGGTCCAGTCCGCCTGGCTCGCGACGTGGCAGCTCTGGCAGTCGCCGAGCGCCTCGACCGACGCATGATCGAAGGCCACGTTCGCGGGCACCGACGCCGTCTGGCAATTCGCGCCCGCGGGACACGCGCCGCCCGCAGAGACGAGGGTCTGCGTGGGTCGCGAGTTGGCGTGGCAGTCGAGGCACGAGCCGGGCTCGGTGGCGCCGGCCGCCGCGAGCGCGGGATGGTAGACGGGGCCCGCATCGCTGAAGCCCGTCGTCCAGCTCAGCGTGCCGTTGACGGCGTCGTTCACGTGGCAGGTGCCGCAGTCCTGGGTCACGAGCGCGGTGGTCGTCGGCGAGCCGTTCGACCAGGCCACGGCGTCGTGCTTCATCTCGCCCGAGGGCGGGTTGCGTGCGGGCGCGGTGGCGAGCGGGCCCACGAACCCGGTGGGCATCGAGCTCAACCCAGCCATGTCCGAGCCGGCCGGCATGGTGCCCGCGTGGCAGTCGTTGCACGTCGTCGGCTGCGCGATGCCCAGGCTCACCAGCGAGTCGTGGAAGTTGCCCGGGTAGTAGCTGCCCGTCGACTCGAAACCTGCGTGGCAGTTGCTGCACGCGGCGATGACGCCACCGTCCACGGTCGTGGTGAGGTGGTTCATGGGCATGGGCAGCGTCTCGGACTGCGTCATCATCGAGGCGATGCTGGTGCCCACGAACGTCGGCAGTCCGGCGTCGACGGTCAGGTTGCGCGTGAGATCCGCCACCAGGTTGGCGGGCCCGCCGGTGGCGTGCCAGCTCCCCGTGTTGTGGCAGTTGCTGCAGTCCACGTTGACCGGCTGGTGGCTCAGGCCGCCGTCGACGGTGACCAGGCTGCCGTCGGACTGCGACGCCAGCGCCGCGAAGCTCGCGCCCGGTCCATGGCAGGTGGCGCAGCTGCCGGTGATGCCCGCGTGATCGAACGGCGGCTGCACCGGGCCGCCCGTGGGGTGGCACTGGTAGCAAGAAGGGCTGTCGTACTTGTAGCCCTGTACCGAGAGGTGCAGCTGGTCGGTCGCGGCCTGCACCTCGTGGCCGTGGCAGCCGAAGCAGCTGAACTCTTTGAACGTCGTGAAGCCGCCGTGGCAGGTGCTGCAGTCCTGCGCGTGCGGCCCCTGGACGATCGGAAAGTAGGTGTGCGTGTCGGGCGTGGGCGAGGTGTTGGGGTTGCCCGACTTGGGCGAGACCGAGCACGCGGCCAGGCCGAGAAGCACTCCCCCAAGGGTGCGCAGCCGCGGGCTCATCCAACTCCCAGTGGATTCACACAACGTGAACTCACCCAAGAGAATAGAGGGCAGAAACAACGGCAATCAACCGTGTGGATCAATGTTCACACGCTGTGGAGCTGCGACCTCGGAGCCCCGAGATCGTTCACACAAGGGGCGTGAACATCTTCGACGCGAGCGGTCGGGACTAAGGACCGCTGGCGGGCTGCACAGCTGGCGTCGCGGGAGCGCCGGTGAAGAAGCTGCGCAGCTTGCCCTCGGGCAGCCAGCAGAAGGTGGCGAGCACCAGCTGCGAGGCCACGAAGATCGCCAGGCTCCAGAACGTGCCCGTCATGAAGCCGTACGAGTGCAGGCCGATGCCGAGCATGTTCACGCCGAACCACGACAGCGACGTGACCACGTTGCCCATGATCGCCAGGCCCATCAGCCCGCGCTCGCGCGCGAAGCCGCCCAGGCGCGCGTGCAGGATGATCGCGTTCCAGAGCACGATGAGCAGCGCGCCGTTCTCCTTCGGGTCCCAGCCCCAGAAGCGTCCCCACGACTGATCCGCCCAGATGCCGCCGAGCACGGTGCCCACGAAGCTGAAGAACATGGAGAAGCACACCACGCCGTAGACCATCGAGCCGAGCGCGCGCGTGGTCTCGGGCAGGAGCTGCGCAGAGAGCTGGCGGCGCAGCGCGTAGGCCACGGCGATGGCGCCGGCGAGGAACGTCCCGCTGTAGCCGATGGTGACGGTGACGACGTGCGTGCCCAGCCAGAAGTTGGAGTCGAGCACCGCGCGCATCATCTCCATGGTGTCGCCTTCGGCGGCGAGGTGGTGCGCGATGAGCAGGGTGGTGAAGCCCGCGGCAGCCGCCACGCCCGTGCCCACGCCGCGCCGGTACACGCGCTCGAAGATGAGCCCGAGGATCACCACGCCCCAGCCCACGAAGACGGCCGAGGAGTACAGGTTCGTCACCGGCGGCCGGCCCTGGAGGATCATCCGCGCGAGCAATCCCGTGGTGTGCACCACCGCGCCGGCGAGGAGCAGCGCGTAGCCGGTGCGGGTGAGCAGCTCGCGCTGCCAGATGAGCGAGACGAAGATCGCCAGCAGCGCGCAGACGTAGATCACCATGCCCACGTAGAACGGCTCGGCGCGGTTGAAGACGGCCTCCTTGGCCACGCGCGACAACATCTCCGGGTGCGACGCGCTCTGCGCCGTGGCCTCGGCGACGGCGCGGTTGAACGCGGCCGAGTCGCCCGCGCTCCACGCGGCGCCGAGCTGCGCCCAGGTCACCAGCCGCGGATCCGGATCCGCCGCGGGGTTCTGCGCCAGCGCCTCGCCCGCGCTCTTCCATTGGTCGATGGGATCGCCGGGCCGCGGCGGCAGCGGCCGGAAGAAGCCCACCTGCGCCAGCTCCTCGGCGCGATCGACGGCGCCCTCTTGCGTGCGCGCGGAGATGATCTCGTTCAGGTTCGTGTCGCCCAGGCGCAGCGTAGTGGCCAGGCGGTTGTAGAGCACCAGCCGGTCGTAGAGGTTCACGATGGCGCTCTCGAAGCGCGTGCGCTTCTTGGCGTCCACGCGCTGCGCGGCCTCACCTTGCTTCTGGATCTCGCCGAGCTTGGGCGTCAGGTCCGCGAACGAGAGGTAGCGATTCGCCGAGGGCGCTTGGCCGAGGAGCCCGCGCACGTCGGGATCATCGACGTCGAAGACGGGAAGCGCCTCGGCGGCCTTGGGCGAGAAGAGCACGCCGAGCAGCCACTCGTCGGGCCCAACCTCTCCGCCGGCCTGGGCGATGCTCTGCCGCCCGCGCATCACCAGCAGCGCATTGCGCGCCACGGTGTCGATGGGCTTCACGCGGCCGCCCTCGAGCACGGGCAGGCGCGCGAAGGCGTCGAGGTCGTAGCCCACCGACTCGCTCGCGGGCATGGCCGCGAACACCGCGCCGCCGAGCGCGAGCGCCGCGGCGATCCAGGGAATGAACCGCTGCACGTTCATGAGGCGCTCCCGGCCAGGCTGGCCTGCCTGCGCAGTCCACGGCGCAGCGACATCGCGAAGTGAATCACCAACCCCAGCGCCACCATCGCGCAGGAGATGTACGGCAAGAGCCAGCCCGGGTTGTCGACGACCTGGAGGATGGAGAGCGTGTCGTTCTTGCCGAAGCTCGCTTGGTAGAACGCCTTGCCCCCGTAGCGCAGCGGCGAGTTCATGTAGATGAGCACGTCGCGCTCTTCGCCGCGCGCGGGGTTCGAGAGGTGCACCAGGCTGGAGAAGTTCTTGGGAACGTCGGTGCCCAGGTACACGTCGTGGCTGAACTTCTTGAGCGTGAGCGCGTAGGGCAGGCTCTGGCGCCGCGGGCGCATGGAGAGCTGGTACTTGCGGCCCTCGTGGAAGAACATCTGCGGCGCGCCGAGCGCAGGCGAGACCAGCCAGGTGCCGTAGCTCTTGCCGGCCGCGACGGGCTCCACGAAGACGGCGCGCGTGTCGAACGCGTCGTCGGCGGTCACCGGCGGGAGCTCCTGCACCGCGACCTGGGGACCAATGCCCGCGGTCGCCGGCGAGGGCGGATCGTTCGGCTGACGCATGCCCAGCTTGGCGTTGCGGTAGTAGTCGCGCACGTTGACGGTGAGCGGCGTGCCCGGAATGGCCACGCTGCCGAGGCGCTCGAGCATCGACTCGGGGATGGCGTACTCGTCGTCGAACTTGGGGTCGGTGCCGTCGGTGATGACCAGCTCCATGTCGCGCGGGCTCTCGAGGTAGCTCAGCGTCTGGCCTTGCTCGATGGCCATGCGCATCTCCACCTGCATCGCGCCCGACACGAACTGGCCCACCATCAAGAGCACCAGCCCGGCGTGCACGATCCACAAGCCGAGCTGCCGCCAGTTGAGCTGGATGCGCTTGAGCTGCGCGGCCACGAGGTTGAGCACCAGCACCGTACCCACGGTGGCGCCGCCGGGGAAGACGGGGAGCTTCAGCGCGGTGCCGGGCACGTGCCACCACACCACGAAGCAGTTCATGAACTTGTGGACCGCGGCGTACGTGCCCAGCTCCACCTGCGCCAGCGTGCAGGCGACGACGAGCACCATCAACAGTGCCAGGCACGCGATGGCGAGCTGGAACGAGGTGAGCGCGCTCCAAATGGTCTTTCGGCTAATTCGCATTGCTTCCTGGGTGCAGCGAGCCGAGCAGCGCGGTGAAGCCGGGAACGGCCTGGCCCACCTTCTCGTGCTCGCCCGTCATCTTGAAGAACCAGCTGTTGCCGTTCACCACCACCACGCCGGCCACCAGGCGCGACCTGGGACTGCCTTCGCCGGAGAAGTCGTAGAGCGACACCGCGCCGGCTGGACTGGTCACCGCCTTGCGCGCGGCGGCGATGCCCGCGTCGTCGAGGGGCGCGAGGCCGATGGAGCCGCGCCAGCGGTTCACGTTGGCAAGCTCGCCGCCCGCGGGTCCAGGCAAAACGACCACCGACGCCTCGATGCCCTCGCCGCCGGCGGGCACGAGCGTGGCGTAGCGGATGCCGCTGGTGAGCGTCTGCTTCCAGCCGGCAGGGAGCGTCCATGCGAGCGCTTCACCGCCGGACGGCTTGGGTGGCGCAGGGACGTCGCCCTTCATGCCCGGCGGCGCCTCGGGCGGGGCGGCGTGCTCGACGGCGCTCTCCGTTTTCGGCGCGGGAGCAGGCGCAGCGGCCATGGGCATGGCTGGCGGTTCGCCTGCCTCTTTCGCCACGCGGGTGTGGGTCACGCTCTCGTCGGTGCAGCCAACGAGCAGCGCCAGCGCTGCAAGCGCCAGCACCGGACCGGGGATGTGCAGATGCCGAGACACGCGAAAGCTCCTGGGTTCGATTGTATAGGCGGGCGGCGGCGCACTCGCCTGCCAGGTCGAGACTCTGGCCCGGCCCCATCGGACACGTCCGATATCACGGTACCGGGCGCGATGTGAAAGCGGTCGCGCTCGTTGAGCAAGCGGCCGTGCAGAAACCAACCCGCCGGATCCACGACGGAAACCCCGCGCGGACGGTTTTCTTTCGCGCGCGTGTCGATCCCGCACCGGCCGCTTCGTCGTGTGTGTAGAACCCCCTCAAGGAGGAGCCATGAAATACCTGTCGTTCATCCGCAGCCCCGAGTCGTTCCGAAAGAAGAAGATCCCGCCCGCGCTGATGGAGGCGATGGGCAAGTTCATCGAGCGCTCGTTCAAGGACGGAACGCTCGTGAGCACGGGCGGCCTGCTGCCGAGCAAGGACGGGTTCCGCCTGCGGCTCGCCAAGGGCAAGCTCACCGTCACCGACGGCCCCTTCGCCGAGGCCAAGGAGGTGATCGGCGGCTGGGCCATCCTCGAGGCGAAGTCCAAGAAGGAGGCCCTGCGCATCTCGCGCGAGTTCATGCAGCTCCACCTGGATCACTGGCCCGAGTTCGAGGGCGAGTCCGAGGTGCGGCCCATCGAAGCCATGCCCGGCGAAGATTAACCAAACCCTTTCAATTCAATTTCAGGAGACAGTCATGCGCGTGATGGTGATGGTGAAGGCCACGAAGAACTCCGAGGCCGGCGTGATGCCGAGCGAGAAGCTCCTCACGGAGATGGGCAAGTTCAACGAGGAGCTGGTGAAGAGCGGCATCATGCTCGCCGGCGACGGGCTGCACCCCAGCGTGCGCGGCAAGCGCGTGCGCTTCGGGGGCGGCAAGAAGACCGTCCTCGACGGCCCGTTCGCCGAAACGAAGGAGCTCGTGGCGGGCTACTGGATCTGGCAGGTGAAGTCGATGGACGAGGCCGTGGAGTGGGTGCGCCGCTGCCCGGATCCCATGCCCGGCGAGGAGTCGGAGATCGAGATCCGCCCGATCTTCGCCCCTGAGGACTTCGGCGCGGAGTTCACGCCCGAGCTCCGCGCGAAGGAAGAGGCCCTGCGCGCCGAGGCGGAGCGCCTGAAGCGGTCATGAGCGAGGCGGGCGCCACCCGGGAGGCGATCTCCGCGGCCTGGCGGGTCGAGTCGGCGCGGTTGATGGGCGCGTTGGCTCGGCTCGTCCGCGACCTGGACCTCGCGGAGGATCTCGCCCAGGAGGCGCTCGTGGCCGCGCTCGAGACGTGGCCCACCACCGGCATCCCCGACAACCCGGGCGCGTGGCTCATGGCCACGGCGAAGAACCGGGCCATCGATCGCGCGCGGAAGCAGCGGCTGGTGGAGCACAAGCACGGCGCGATGTCGGACGAGCTCGCGGGCGCGCCGCCGAAACCGCCCGACATCGAGACCGCGATCGACGAAGACGTCGGCGACGATCTGCTGCGGCTGATCCTGATTTCGTGTCACCCGGTGCTGCCGACGGAAGGCCGGGTGGCGCTCACCCTGCGGCTGCTCGGCGGGCTGACCACCGACGAGATCGCGCGCGCGTTCCTGGTGCCGGAGCCCACCGTCGCCCAGCGCATCGTGCGCGCCAAGCGGACGCTCGCGGAAGCGCGCGTGCCCTTCGAGCTCCCGCGCGGGCCGGAGCTCGCGGCGCGGCTGCCGTCGGTGCTGGAGGTCGTGTACCTCATCTTCAACGAGGGCTACGCGGCCACCCGCGGCGGCGCGTGGATCCGCTCGGATCTGTGTGAAGACGCGCTCCGCCTGGGCCGAATGCTCGCGGGGCACGTGCCCGACGTCGCCGAAGCGCACGGCTTGGTGGCGTTGATGGAGCTGCAGGCCTCGCGCGCGCGCGCCCGCGTGGATGCCTCGGGCCAGCCGATCTTGCTGCTGGATCAGGACCGCTCGAGGTGGGACCTGCTCCTGGTGAACCTCGGGCTCCAGGCGCTGGCGCGCGCCGAGTCGATGGCGCAGCCGCTCGGGCCGTACACGCTGCAGGCCGCGATCGCCGCGTGCCACGCGCGGGCCAGGCGCGCCGCGGACACCGACTGGAAGCGCATCGTCGCCCTCTACGACGCGCTCGTGGAGATGACGGGCTCGCCGGTGGTGGAGCTGAACCGCGCGGTCGCCGTGGGGATGGCCTTCGGGCCCGCGCAGGGGCTGGAGCTGGTGGACACACTCCTCGAAGATCCGGCTCTCAGGAACTACCACCTGCTGCCCAGCGTCCGCGGCGACCTGCTCGCCAAGCTCGGGCGCAAGGACGAGGCCCGCGCGGAGTTCGAGCGCGCGGCGCAGATGGCCCAGAACACGCGCGAGAAGGAGCTGCTCCAAGCGCGCGCCAAGGCGTGTGAGCCGGGCAACTGAGCGACCTCGGGTTTCCGACGCCGCCTGCAGAAATTTCGCGATTTCGCTGCCAGTGAACCAATTGGGGCGTGGTGCAACCTGTTCGAGCGTCGTTCGTCTTTCACTCTGGGAGCGGATCAGCTCCCGCGCCGGGGGGCGCCATGACGAGAACTGCAAATGGGGGTCGGTCTGCGCTCGCAGACCTGGCCCGTTGTCCGCTCTGTCCATGGGAGCGGGTCCGGGTCGATGGTGAGCCGCTGCACGGACGGCCGTGGTTCGTGTCGGCGGTGGCGCGGCACCTTCGCTCCACGCACGGGCGCGCGCTGGAGAAGGTGCGCGTCGGCTGAGCCCTAGAAGACCGCTCGGTGCCGCCGCCACAACAGCGGACGCACCAGCAGCGCCGAGAGCAGCGCCAGCGGGAAGAACCAGATTGCGCCCAGCGACCGTGGCGTGAAGGCCGCGGCCTGCACGAAGCCCGCGAGCCACCACAGCGCCGCGAGCAGCAGTCCCGCCACGGCGCTGCCCACAAGCGCGCGCCCGCCCGCCGGGAGCGCGCGGTCGCGCTTCAAGAAGCGGTAGGCGTCGACGACAAGGAGCGCGCCGGTCTGGATGGCGCCGAGCGCGCCGAAGCCGAGAGCTCCTCGGAGCGCGCCGCCCGCAATGGTGCCGCCGCCGGTGCCGGTGGCGCTGATGACGATGCTCGCCAAGGCTCCCAGCGCGGCGCCGAGGAGCGCGCCCATGGCGATGGGCGGCGAGGAGGCGAGCAGCCAGCTGCGGATTCGGTTCGTGGCGGTCATGGCGCGCTCCGTTGGCCTGCGAGCGCCTGGAATTGCAAGGCGCTGGCCACTCCGGAACTGCGCGATCGCCCGAGCGATCTGCGGCGCGGCGACCAACGTCCACCGCGCCGCAGGTGAAGGCCCGACGTGCGTTCCGTCACGCGTTGAAGAAGAACTTCTCCTCGGCCACCTTGCCGTTCTTCACGCGGTAGAGGGCGATCTCCCTCATGGTCATGCGCGACTTGCCCTTGGGCGTGACCTCCATCTCGAAGCGGACGGTGAACTCATCGCCGTTCACGAACGGGCCCTCGACCTTCACCGAGTGCACCTGGTGGCCCTCCATGAACTTCTTGCCCTTGCCCTCCACGGCCTTCTTGCCCTGAAGGCGCGCCTCGTCGCCGGGCATGGGCTCGATGCTGAGCACGTCATCCGACCAGAACTTCTTGCCCGCCTCCTCGAACTTGCCCGAGCGGCACAGCGAGGTGAACTCCGATGCAATGTCCTGCGTGTTCATGATTGGCCCCTTGTGAGTCCGCGACGCGCTTCCGCGGCGCTGCCGAGGTAAGGCGCGATCCCGCGATCGGCAAGGGGGCCAGACCTACTGCGGACAGATCGGACAGTTGATGGTGCCGCCGCAGCCGTCGGAGATGACCTGGCCGCAGGTGGCGAGGGTGCACACCGCCGGCGAGCAACAGGTATTGCTCCCCGAGAGGCAGACCTGGTTTCCGCTGCAGCTGCCGCAGGACAGCGTGCCGCCGCAGCCGTCGGACATCGTGCCGCAGCCGTTGGCGGGACACGTCGCCTGGGTGCAGCACTGGTGGTTCACGCAGGTCTGGTTGCTGCCGCAGGTGGGGCAGGTGAGGGTGTGGCCGCAGCCGTCGCCGATGGAGCCGCACTGCGCTCCCGAGGCCGCGCAGCTGGTGGGCGTGCAGCACGCGCCCGAGGTGCAGTAGTCGCCCGGCGCGCAGCTGCCGGCGTCGAGGGTGTGGCCGCAGCCGTCGCTGTAGCTGCCGCAGGTGGCGCTGGTGCCCTGGGGCGAACAACACGTCCCGCCGGTGCCGCAGATCTCCGCGCCGCACGAGTGCGAGGAGCAGTCGATGGTGTTGCCGCAGCCGTCGTCGGCGGTGGTGGAGCAGCTGTTGAGCTGGGCGCAGGTCTTGGGCGTACAGCAGCTGTTGCTGTGGCAGATCTCGCCGCTCGCACAGGTGCCCGCGCAGTTGATGGTGTTGCCGCAGCCGTCGCTCGCCGTCGCGGAGCAGCTGTTGAGCTGGGCGCAGGTCTTGGGCGTGCAACAGCTGTTGCTGTGGCAGATCTCGCCGCTCGCGCAGGTGCCCGCGCAGTTGAGGGTGTTGCCGCAGCCGTCGCTCGCCGTCGCGGAGCAGCTGTTGAGCTGGGCGCAAGTCTTGGGCGTGCAGCACTTGCCGGTGCCGGTGTCGCAGATCTCGCTGCCCGAGCACGGGCTCGCCGAGCAGTCGATGGTGTTGCCGCAGCCGTCGCTGACCACGCCGCACGCCGCGAGCTGGGCGCAGGTCTTGGGGGTGCAGCACTTGCCGGTGCCGGTGACGCAGATCTCGGCGCCCGTGCACGGGTTGGCCGAGCAGTCGACGCTCACGCCGCAGCCGTCGTCCACGATGCCGCAGGCGTTGAGCTGGGCGCAGGTCTTGGGCGTGCAGCAGGTCTGCGTCGACGTCTGGCAGATCTCGCCGCCGGTGCACGAGCCCGAGCAGTTGATGGTGTTGCCGCAGCCGTCGCTCGCCGTGGCCGAGCAGGTGTTGAGCTGGCCGCAGGTCTTGGGCGCGCAGCACTTCTCCGTCGAGGTGTCGCAGATCTCGCCGCCGGTGCAGGAGCCCGAGCAGTCGTGCGGCTTGCCGCAGCGGTCGACGGCGTTGTTGCTACACGTATTGAGGTCCGCGCAGGTCTGCGGGCTGCAGCAGGCGCCGGCGTCGGTGATGCAGAGCTCGCCGGGGCCGCAGTTGTTGCTGCAGTCGAGCGTGCCGCCGCAGCCGTCGGAGATGGTGCCGCACACGTCGCCGGCGTCGGCCTCGGCGCAGCTGCCGAAGGGCTTGCACGTCTGACAGATGCCGTCCTGGCAGACGAGCGGGTCATCGCAGCCGCCGCAGTCGAGCGCGGTGCCGCAGGCGTTGGAGGAGCTGCCGCAGCGCTTGCCGCCGCCGTCGAGCACGCACGCCGGGGGGATCGCCGTGCCGCAGGTGCCGGTGTGCTCCGCGCCGCAGGTGAGCCCGCTCGGACAGGTGCCGCAGTCCAGCGTGCCGCCGCAGCCGTCCGACCAGGTGCCGCAGTCGTAGCCGAGGTCCGCGCAGTCCTTGTAGTGGCAGCGCGTGCAGGCGTGGGAGACGGCGTCGCACACGCCGCCGTCGCCGCCGCCGTCGGGGAGGCCGCAGGTGCCGCAGTCCAGCGTGCCGCCGCAGCCGTCGGGGTAGGTGCCGCAGGTGGCGTTGAGCGCGTCGCAGGTGGCGGGCTCGCAGGGGCCGCAGGTGTGCGTCTGGCCGTTGCACACGCCGCCGTCGCAGAGGCCGCAGAACACGGCGCCGTTGCACTGGTCGAGGATGTAGCCGCAGGTCGCGCCCGAGTACGCGCAGGCGTCGGACGGCAGCTGGCAGGAGTGCGCCACCGCGTCGCAGACGTAGGGCGCGGTGCAGGTGCCGCAGTCCAGCGTGCCGCCGCAGCCGTCGGAGTAGCTGCCGCAGCCGGCGGGCAGCTGCGGGCAGGTCTTGCGCGTGCAGCTCACGCAGGTGTTGGTGCCGGGATCGCACGCGCCGCCGTCGCAGGTGCCGCAGGTGAGGATCCCGCCGCAGCCGTCGGAGAGGGTGCCGCAGGTGGCGTGCTGGCCTTCGCAGGTGTGCTTGACGCAGCCGCCGTCCCCGCTGCCGCCGTCGTGGTGGCCGCCGTCGCCGCCGCCGCCGCCGGTGGTCGCGCCGCCGTCGAGGTCGTGGCCTGCGGGCGACTTGCTGCACGAGCAGCCTGCGCCGAATGCCGCCGCCACCAAACCCAGCGCCGCGAGGAAGCGCACCGTGCGCATCGCCAACTCCCAAGTAAGCCCCGCAAAGAGTCTAGCCCGAGCCCGCGCGACCACGGCAGCCACGATGTGGGTCCGAAATGTTTGGCAGTGGTGAAATCGCTACCGCTTCTTGCGTCGCGCGGCGGGCTTCTTCTTGGCCGTGCCCAGCGCGTAGCTCTCGGTGAAGAGCGCGCGGAGCAGCTTGGCGCTGGGAATGCCCGAGCCCGGGATGAGCAGCGCCTCGGGCGCGCGCGGGTAGCGGGTGATCCGCGGGTCGCGATCCAGCCAGTGCTCGGCGTGCGCGGGCTCGAGCTGCACCGCGAGCACGCCCTCGCCGTCCGCGTCGCGCAGGGTGGCAAAGAGCTTGCCGCGGGCCTTGAAGGCGATGCTGTCGAAGTGCGTGCCTTCGGTGGCGTCGGGGAGGGTGGGGAGGAGCTTGCGGAGCTCCTTCAAGATCGACGCGTGGGTGAGCTTGGGCATGGTTGCGTCAGAGCGCGGACGTGCTCGCTGCGCCGACCCAAAGATCGCTGGCGATGGACTGCAACAGGCATCCACTTCCGTCGAGCGTGCTGACCTGCACGATGTTGCCGGCGTGCGAGAAGCCGAAGACGTCGGTGCCGTTCGTGGCGATGCCGTAGAGGCTGCCGTAGCTGGTGTGGGCGGCGTCCGAGCAGGTCGGCGCCTTGACGATCTGGCCAATGACCGACTGGATCACGGCCTGCGTCCCCGCGGTCGCCACCAGGCTGAGATCGATCTCGACGAGCGTGTCGGTGGTGCTGCAGCCCGTGGCGCTGGGCGGGTTGGGGCAGTCGCGCACGGTGGCAAGGCCCACGTTGCTTCCATTCCTGGAGAAGAAGGCGATGTCGCCCGAGAGCTCCCAGGGCTTGCCCGCATTCGCGTAGGTGTTGCCGTGGCCGTCGTTCGCCGGGACGGTGCCGAACGTCCCGTGCTGCGTGAGCTGGACACTGCCCGCGACGATCTCGAGCGCCCAGAGCTCTCCGGCCGTGTCGGCCGCCACGAGCACCTCGCTGTTGGGATCGATCACGCCTGCGGGGGCGAAGGTCAGCCCGTAGAAGGTCGCGCTGCCGGCCGGCAGCGCATAGGTGGCCGCGCAGTGGACGGTCCCCGGTGCGCTGGAGATGTCGAGTTGGTACACGTCGTGCGCGCTGACGGCCCACAGCTCTCCGGCTGCATTCACGGCGAGGTCGATCATGGCCGTGTCCTGGCCCGCGCCGCCGATGCAGTCGAAGGCGCCAAGCGCGGTGGGCGCCACTGCGGGCTGGCTCGAGTCGAGCTCGAAGAGGTTGGTGTTGGTGTGCGCGTAGATCGCGATGCCCGTTGTTCCGGACGAGCCGCTGCTTCCCGAGCTGCTGCCGCTCGAGCTCGATGCGGTGGAGCTGCTGCCGCTCGAGCTCGACGAACCCGAGGTCCCGCTGCTCGAGCTCACCGTCGACGACGAGCCGCTGCTCGAGCTCACAGTCGACGACGAGCCGCTGCTCGCGGAGCTGCTGGACGAACCCGTCGACGACGCGCTGCTGCTCGCCGAGCTGCTGGAGGAACCCGTCGACGACGCGCTGCTGCCCGTGCTGGCCGCGCTGGAGCTTCCGGAGGTCGACGTCGCGGACGAGGCCGAGCTCGTCGAGGCTCCGGTGCCCGTGCTCGCGCCCGATGCTGCGGTTCCCGAGGTGCCGGTGCCGTGGGCGCCCGCGCCGGTCGAGCTCGAGCTCGAGCTGGAGGTGCTCGCCGATGAGCCGCAACCCAAAGCGAACGCGAGGGTCACGAGGAAGAGGGCCGAGAGGTTGCGCAGCATGGGTTCACTCCGTGTGCGACGACTCCCTTAGCAGAACCGGAGCCCAGGTCGTGGGAAACGACCACGCCACCATTTCCCCCCGCCGCCAAACCGCCAATCGACAACTCGAATCGAGCAACACATTGCCACACGCGCCGATAACGAGTGCTGTCCGCGCCACCTGCGCGGGACATCCCAGGAGATCACCATGGCGCGGACGCTCGCCCTCGCAGGCGTGGGTGCACTCGTGTTGTCGCTGGCGGCCTGTGGCACCGGCAAGCTCGAGGCTGGCACCGCTGGAACCCACCTCGACGCGGAGACCGGCGACATCACCGGCGGCATTTGCCCCGGCTCCGACACCGTTCAGGGCATCGACGTCTCCGAGTTCCAGGGCGGCATCAACTGGGGCGCGGTGAAGGCCTCGGGCATGACCTTCGCCATCGCCCGCGTGGGCGACGGCAGCTACCAGGACCCCACCTTCGCGGGGAACTGGTCGGGCATGAAGAGCGCGGGCCTCATCCGCGGCGCGTACCAGTTCTTCGAGCCCGGCGAGGACGCCACCGCGCAGGCGAACGACGTCATCGCCAAGGTCGGTCGTCTCGGCGTGGGCGACCTGCCAGTGATGCTCGACATGGAGGTCACCGGCGGCCAGTCGCCTGCGACGATCACCGCCAAGATCCACACCTGGGTCGACGCCATCACTGCGGGCACGGGCAAGAGGCCCTTCATCTACACCGGCGCGTACTTCTGGGACGGCAACGTGAAGAGCAGCGACTTCGCCTCGCTCGCGCTCGACGTGGCCTGGTACGGCACCAACTGCCCCGGCGTGCCCAACGCCTGGGCCGCGAGCGGCTGGACGTTCCACCAGTACACCTCGACGGGCCGCGTGGGCGGCATCTCCGGCAACGTGGACGTGGACCTCTTCAACGGCTCGCTCTCGCAGCTCCAGGCCTTCGCCGGCGGCGGCTCGGGCAGCGTGGGCAGCGGCCTGCGCGCGGTGGCCTTCCAGGCCAACACCACCGACCTCTGGACCGTCATCAACGGCGCGGCCACCGACTGGAGGCTGGGCATGATGCCCGGCACCAGCCCCGCCATCTGCGTGCTCGCCAACGGCGGCTACGAGGTCGCCTTCCAGGCCAACACCGGCGACCTCTGGACCGTGGGCAGCGCCGGCAACACCGACTGGAAGCTGGGCATGATGAAGGGCTCCAGCCCGAGCATCACCGCGCTCGCCGGTGGCGGCTTCGAGGTCGCCTTCGAGGCGAACACCACGGATCTCTGGACCGCGGGCTCGGCCGGCGTCACCGACTGGAGGCTGGGCATGATGAGCGGCACCAGCCCGAGCATCGCGGGCCTGCCCGGCGGCGGCTTCGAGGTCGCGTTCGAGGCCAACACGACGGACCTGTGGACCGCGGGCTCGGCCGGCACCACCGACTGGAAGCTCGGCATGTACAAGGGCACCAGCCCGGCCATCACCGCGCTGCCCAGCGGCGGCTTCGAGGTCGCGTTCCAGGCGAACACGACGGATCTCTGGACCGTGGGCAACGCCGGCAACACCGACTGGAAGCTGGGCATGATGCCCGGCTCGAGCCCGAGCATCGCCGCGCTGGCGAACGGCGGCTTCGAGGCCGCGTTCGAGGCCAACACCACCGACCTCTGGACGGCCGGCACCGCGGGCGTGAGCGACTGGAAGCTGGGGATGATGAGCGGCACGAGCCCGAGCATCGTGGCCCTGCCGGGGAGCGGCTTCGAGATCTCCTTCGAGGCCAACACCACCGATCTCTGGACCGTGGGCAACGCGAACTTCACCGACTGGAAGCTCGGCATGTACAACGGCACCAGCCCCGCCGGCGGCTAGTCAGCGCCAGCCGCGCGCCTCGACGAGCGCGGCCACGCGAGCTCGAAGCTCGTCGCGAATCTGCCGCACGCGATCGATCGGCTGGCCCTTCGGATCCTCGAGGGGCCAGTCGTCGCGTTCCAGGCCGGGCACGACCGGACAGGCGTCGCCGCAGCCCATGGTGATGAGCAGCGTCGCGCCTTCGGCGAGCCCGGTGGTGAGCCGCTTCGGCTGCGCGCTCGCGAGATCAATCCCCACCTCGCGCATCGCGTCGACGACCTCGGGGTGCACGCGAGGACCCGGCTGCGTTCCGGCGGAGAGCGCTCGCGCGCGCTCGGGTGACGCGAGCGCGTTGAAGAACGCGGCGGCCATCTGCGAGCGCCCGGCGTTATGGACGCAGGCGAAGATCACCGTCGACGGCTTCACGGCGCGGGCTCGGGGACGACATCCGTTGACGGCCGCGCAACCGGCGCGAGCCACGCGAAGAGCGCCGTGGCCGCGAACGCGCCCGCGAGCTGCGCAGCGATGAAGCCGGGCGCGTCAACCGGCCGGATGCCCGCGAAGGTGTGGGTCGCCGCGCGCGCGAGCGTGACTGCGGGGTTCGCGAACGACGTCGACGACGTGAACCAGTACGCCGCCACGATGTACGCGGCGACCGCGAAGGGCACCGCCTTCGGCCGCGAGCGCGCGCAGCCCCAGATTGTCGCCAGCAATCCGAACGTGGCGATGAACTCGCTGAAGAGCTGTGCGGGCCCGGCGCGCACGTGCTCGGAGGCGACATAGAGCGGCTCGCCGAACATCACGTGCGCCGCCGCAACGCCCGCGAACGCACCCACGAGCTGCGCGGCCAGATACCCCGGCACCTCGCGCCACGACACGCCGCCTTGCCACGCATCGGCGAGCGTCACCGCGGGATTGAAGTGCGCGCCCGAGGTCGGTCCGAAGGTGAGAATCAGCGCGACCAGCCCCGCGCCCGTGGCCAGAGAGTTCGCCAAGAGCGCCACCGCGTCGGTGCCCCCGTCGAGGCGCTTGCCCATGATCCCCGAGCCGACCACCGTTGCCAGCAGCAGCGCCGTGCCCACGCCCTCGGCAACCGCCCGACGCGCGGGGCTCACGCGCACGCTCCCGGGCCACGAACCTTCAAGAGCCGCTCCACGTCGCGGCGAAGCACGTCGCGCTTGGCGAAGCTGCGCGCGAGGCTCTGGAGCTGGCTCTGGCTGAGCAAGTCGGGGTGCTTCGCGAGCAGGAAGTAGACCCAGCTCCCTTCGCGGCGCCGCTCGAGCACGCCCGCATTGACCAGGATGCCCAGCGCCCGCGAGGCGTTCGGTTGCGTCAGCCCGAGCGCTTCCTCCACGTGGCACACGCAAAGCTCTCCGTGCGAGAGCAGGGCGACGATGCGCACGCGCGTCTCGTCGGCCAGGGCCTTGAAGACGCGGGTGAGCGGCGCGACGTCGAGTTGGGCGCGGGCGGATCGCATGGAGACATGCAGATATCCGCATGCCGGGTTGTCCGCAAGCCCCGTCAGTTTGCCCGTGCGAGCTCCTTGGCGGCATCCACGAACGCGCGCAGCGCCGGCGAGCTCTGGGCGCGGCTGGGGAAATAGAGGAAGAAGCCGGGCACCGTGGGCGCGTAGTCCTCGAGCACGATCTCCAGCTTGCCCTTCTGGATGAGCTCGGCGGCGCCGAGCTCTGGCACGTAGGCGAGGCCCACGCCGCGCTCGGCGAGCGTCAGCCGGAGCGCGCTGTCGTTGGCGATGACGCCGCCGCGCACCGGAATCCGCCACGTGCGCCGGCCGCGCTCCAGCTCCCAGGCGTAGAGCGCGCCCGTGGTCTGCGAGCGCAGGCCGATGCAGTCGTGCTGGAGCAGGTCTTCCGGACGCTGCGGCCGGCCCCGACGCGCGAGGTACCTCGGCGCGCCGACAATGAGGAAGCGGAAGCTCTCGGTGAGCCGCACCTGCACCATGTCGCGCTCGATGGACTCGCTCAGCCGCACGCCTGCGTCGTAGCCCTCGCCGATGAGATCCACGAGCCGCTCTTCGACCACGACCTCCACTTCGACGCGCGGATGGCGGACGCGGAACCCGGGCAGCACCGGCGTGAACAAGCCCAGCGCCGAGCGCGGCACCGAGAGCTTCACCCGGCCCACGAGCTCGCCGGGCTGGGCCGAGACGTCCTGGAGGGCGGCGTCGAGCTGGCCGAGCGCGGGCCCGGCGCGCTCGACGAGGCGTCGACCCGCGTCCGTGAGCGCGACGCTTCGGGTGGTCCGGGTGAAGAGCACCACCCGCAGCGCTCCCTCCAGCTGCTTCACCGACTGGCTCACCGCCGAGGGCGACACGCCCAGCTCGCGCGCCGCCGCGGTGAAGCCACGGAAGCGGGCGACCGTCAGGAACACGTTCAGCGAGGGGAGGAGCGCGTTGGGGACCATGCGCCGAGGCTACTCTTTGAGATTTTGAAGTTGCACTTCAAAGGGCATTGCGTTTGTTCGGCGTAGTCCTGGCCGCGTGGGCGGACTATCTCTTCAGGCGGACGCAGGAACGAACATTCGAGGAGGCGTCGCCATGGAGAAGCGCAAGCTGGGCAAGAGCGGTCTCGAGGTCTCGGCCATCGGGCTGGGTTGCATGGGCATGAGCTGGGCCTACGGCGCACCGCCGGATCGCAAGGAGATGGTGAAGCTGCTGCACGCGGCGGTGGAGCGCGGCGTCACCTTCTTCGACACCGCCGAGGTCTACGGCCCCTTCACCAACGAGGAGCTGGTGGGCGAGGCGCTCGCGCCAATTCGCAACAAGGTCGTCATCGCCACCAAGTTCGGATTCAAGATCGGCACGCAAGATCTCGACAGCCGGCCCGGGCACATCCGCGAGGTCGTGGACGCCTCGCTGAAGCGGCTCCGCATCGACTCCATCGATCTGCTTTACCAGCACAGGGTGGATCCCAACGTGCCCATCGAGGACGTCGCCGGCGCGGTGAAGGACCTCATCCGCGAAGGCAAGGTGAAGCACTTCGGCCTCTCGGAGGCGGGCGTGAACACCATCCGGCGCGCGCACGCGGTGCAGCCGGTGGCCGCGCTGCAGAGCGAGTACTCGCTGTGGTGGCGCCGGCCCGAGGAGGGGACGCTGCAGACGCTCGAGGAGCTCGGCATCGGCCTGGTGCCCTACAGCCCGCTCGGTCGCGGCTTCCTCACCGGCACGATCGACGCCAGCACCACCTTCGAGAAGAGCGACTTCCGCAACTCGCTCCCGCGCTTCTCGGCCGAGGCGCGCCAGGCCAACCAGGCCATGCTCGATCTCTTGAACGCCGTGGCCGCGCGCAAGAAGGCCACACCCGCGCAGATCGCGCTCGCGTGGCTGCTCGCGCAGAAGCCGTGGATCGTGCCCATCCCGGGCACGACGAAGCTGCACCGGCTCGAGGAGAACCTCGGCGCGGCGAGCGTGGCCCTGGGCGCGCAGGAGCTGCGCGAGCTCACCGACGCGGCGTCGAAGATCTCGATCGTGGGTGGGCGCTACACCGAGGCGATGGAGAGGCGCACGAACATCTAGGTCGCTGCGCGAGCGAGCGGGAGGGCGCCCGGGGGAGCTTGCCATCTCGACGAGGGGTTCCCACCTGCGTGGTGGACCGTCGTGTCGAGAGGCAGGCCAAAACATGGAACCCGTTCGCAAAGACAGCATGGAAGTTGGACGCACCAAGGCCGCTGCGTGGGGCCTGCCCTTCATTCTGGGATTGCTCACGTCGCTGCTCGGCATCTTCTGCCTCATCGCCGCGTACGCCGCGGGCGTGGCGGCGGTGATGGTCGCGGGCGTGCTGCTCATCGTGGGCGGCTGCTTCGAGATTGGCTTTGGCTTCGGGCACCGGCGCGAAGGGCTGCTGCTCCCCGTGCTGAGCGGCATCCTGTCGATCGTGGTGGGCTTCCTCGTGCTGCGACGGCCAGCCGTGGGCATCTCCGCCGCGGCGCTGGTCATCGCGTGCTACTTCTTCGCCAGCGGCTTGTTCCGCGGCATCACCGCCGTCGCCGACCGCTTCGCCAACTGGGGCTGGGATTTCGCCTATGGCGTGAGCGCGGTGATCCTCGGGGTGATCATCCTCGCGAGCTGGCCGCAGTCGTCGGCGTGGATGGTGGGCACGCTGGTGGGCATCGAGCTCCTCTTCCGCGGCGGCGCGCTGATGGGCGACTCGACCCGGCTGCGCGCGCTCATGCGTCACCGCGAGCCCACCGCGCTCACCTGAGCCGCTGGAAGATGAGCCTTCCCGGCCTTCGGGGTGTGTCGTTCAAGGCCTTCGCGAAGGGGCTCTGGCAGAGCGTGTCCGAGGCGGCGCTGCCGGACTCGGCTGCCGGGCTCACCTACTACCTGCTCTTCGCGCTCTTCCCGTTCCTGACCTGCCTGGTGACGCTCGGCGCGTACCTACCCCTCGGTCACCCGGAGGACCAGCTCGTGGGGCGGCTCCAGGGCGTGGTGCCGCCGGCCGCGCTGAAGATCATTCACGACCAGCTCTACTCGCTGCTTCACCGCACGCGGCCGCAGCTCTTCACCTTCGGTCTGGCGCTGGCCATCTACACGGCCTCGCGCGCGGCGAACGCGTTCCGCAAGGCGCTCAACCTCGCCTACGACGTGCAGGAGTCGCGGCCCTGGTGGCGCACGGAGCTGGCCTCGCTGCTCTTCACCGTGCTCGCCGTGGTGTTGCTGCTGGTGGCCACGGCCATGCTCGCGGCGGGGAGCAATCTCGGCCTGTGGGTCGCGGGCAAGCTCCACATCGATCGCGAGTTCCAGGTGGTGTGGTCGTGGCTGCGCTGGCCGTCGACGGCGCTGCTGGTGATGCTCCTCACCGCCTTCGCCTACCGAACGCTGCCCGACGTGCAGCAGCGCTTCCGGTTCGTCACGCCGGGCACCGTGCTCTCCACCGTGCTCTGGCTGGTCGCGGCGTGGGGCTTCACCTTCTGGGTAAGCCACTTCGGCAGCTTCGACATCACCTACGGCTCGCTCGGCGCGGTGATCATCTTGCTCACGTTGCTCTACCTGAGCGCGTACGTGTTCCTGCTCGGCGGGCACGTGAACGCGGTCATCGAGCACCTTTCCGCCGAGGGAAAAGCGCCGGGCGCGCGGCGCTTCGGGGAGCGTGCGCCGCCGCTGCAGGATCGGCCGAGCGCCGCGCCGCCGGGCGCTCTCGATGTCGCTGCGGTGGCCACCCGCGCGCGCGCGCGACTCGAAGCGGAGCGCGCCGCGCAGCGACTGCACTGACGATGGGCCCGGCCGTTCGCCCGAAGACACGAGAACGCCACTCGGACAAATCCGAAGGGCGTTCTATGGGATGGTCCCCAGGGGAGTCCCATGCGCGAACTGGATCGCAACTCGATGGCGGACGTCGCTCGGCTGGTGCGGGCGCTCGCGGAGTACGTGGCCACCACGGCCTCGGCCTTCGTGGTCGAGACCGCGCTCCGCGCGCTTGGAAACCGGACGACCTAAGGGCGAGGCACGCTGAACACCGCGCCGGTGCCGCCGGAGATTTCGATCCAGTAGATGGCGGTGGCGTCGACGGCCACGTTCCAGGCGGAGCTCCGACCGTCGGCGTTGTAGGTGATGCCGCCGTCGGGATCCACGGTGAGCACGGCGTTGTTGCAGGCCACGAACAGCTGCGAGCTGTCGAGCACCATGCCGCTCGGCTGGCAGGTGAGCTGCACCAGCGTGGAGACGCGGCCGCCATCCGCGTTGATGTTGGTGGGGAAGGTGAAGATCTTGTCCGCCGAGGCATCCGACCAGTAGATGAGGTTCGCGTCGACCGCCATGCTCTTCACGTAGAGGTTGCTCCCGGAGTTGGCGAAGCGCTGCGCGGTTCCGCCGCCGGCCGGCACGCGCCAGATGCCGTCGCCGGCCGCGAAGTAGACGTACTGGTCGTCGGCGGTGACCGCGGTGATGGTGTTGCTGTTGGTGGCCAGCGAGATCGCGCCGCCATCGACCGGCGAGGCGTACACGTTCGTGTCGCTGTTCCAGTAGGCCACGCCGTTGCGCGCGACGATCGTTCCCCAGAAGCCCGCGCTCTGAGCGCCGAGCTGCAGCTCGCCGCCGCCGTCGGCCATCACCCGACCGGCGCCCTCGCCGTTGTACTGGATGTCGGACCAGTACACGTAGGTGCCGTCCGCGGCGGCCTGCCCGCGGCCCACGCCCAGGCTCACCTTCGAGCCGCCCGCCTTGGGCAGGTATTCCACGCCGCTGCTGGCAATCCAGTAGAGGTTGGTGTCGTCGACGGCGAGGCCCAGCGTGCTGCTGCCGCCCCAGTAGATCCCCGAGGTCACCGGCGTCGGACAGGCGGTGCCGTGCACCTCGCAGCCGTTGCCTCGATAGAGATCGCAGTCGATGTAGCCCGGGTCGCACGACGCGTAGTCGCAGCTGCCCTGGTAGCAGCTCGCGACCGCGTTCGCGATGCCGCCGCAGTACAGCTCGCAGCCGTTGGTCGCCTGGCCGTCGCAGTCCACGTAGCCCGCGTTGCAGGTGCCCACGCCGCACACGCCGTTGTGGCAGGTCGCGGTCTGCACCTCTGATTCGTTGCTCGCGCAGTCCATGCAGCCCGAGCCGCAGTGGGTGGGATCGTTGTCGACGTCGTAGCAGGCCCCGCCGCACGACGCCTCCGGTGCCACGCAGCCCGTGGAGCCCGTGCTGCCGCTCGTGCCGGTGGTGCTCGTCGTCGTGCCTGACGTCCCCGTGGAGCCCGTCGAGCCGCTCGACGCGCTCGAGGTCGTCGCCGGGAGCTCGCACCACCAGTCCGGGTAGCTGCAGCTGTTGTTGCAGGCGCTGCCGCCGCAGCTCTTGGCGGGGTAGCCGCTGTCGCAGGTGCAGCTCCGGTTCGCGCCGCAGCTGGAGTGGGTGGGGCAGTAGTAGGTGCCGGCGGAGTCGGGGCAGGCCACGGTGAAGTTCGCCGCACCGCAGACGCCCGCTTGCCGGGGCGCGCACCAGTAGTCGGGCGCGGTGCACTGGCCGGTGCAAGCCACGCCCTCGCAGCTCGCGGAGTAGTAGCCGTCGGCGCAGTTGCAGCCGCCGGACACGCAGGTGCTGTGCGCCGGGCAGGTCGCGCCGCCGCTGCAGGTCACGGTGAAGTTGTTCGCGCCGCACGAGCCGGTGCTGCCGCCGGTGGTCCCGGAGCTGGTGCCCGTGGTGCCGCTGGTCGTGCCGGCGCCGCAGCGCGAGATGCGTGTGGCCGTCCAGGTGCCGCTGTCGTTGACCGGGCCGAGCGGCGAGTCGAAGTTGGCGGTGAGCGTGCCGCTCGCGCTGTCCGCGGTGCCAAAGGTCCCATTCCCCTGGCCGCTGCCGGTGTACTGCGCGGAGTAGCTGCCGCAGCCCTGGGCCTGGCCGCTGAACGTCCACGCGGTGCCGGAGACCTGGCCGCTCAACGGGATGGGGAACGAGCAGTCCCCGGCGTTGTTGAGCATGGTCCACTCGGTGCCCGCGACCTGGCTGATGGCGCCGCCGTGGATGGTGACCTGGGTGGCCACGCCGTCGGGCCGGAGGACCTGCCAGGTCTCGGTGTCGCAGTTGCTGCTGGTGCTGCCGCTGGAGCTGCTCTTGCTGCCGCCGCTGCCGGTGCAGGCGAGCAGGGTGGTCGAGAGCAGCAGGCACGCGAAGCGTCGCATCGAACCCTCCCCGGGGTCGTCCGATGCGACGATCAAATCAGGCCTGTGGGGTTCACCACAAACGCGGCTATCGCAGCTTCTCGATCGAGAAGTTGCGGTACGCGTACGTGCGCGTCTCGCTGGCGGGGCCCACGTCCTTGACCTCGATGACGAACGCGTCGGTCAGGTACGCCGAAAGCGACTGGCCCGTGAGCACGACCTCACCCGAGCCGCTGAAGTTCTTCCCCGTGCTGTCGGTGTAGCCAGGGAACTTCATGGTGCGGATCGTGGTCAGGCCCGTGCCGTTGAAGTACGAGAGCACCAGCTCGCTGAACCGAGCCGTCGAGGCCACGGTGCCCGACACGTCGTAGTAGTAGCGCAGCCGGATCTTGTCGTTGATGGAGTCGAAGGAGAAGGTAAGACCTGACTGCATGACCGTGCCGAGCTCTGCGGGCGAAGTCCCGTCGACACCCGTGAAGCCATTCACGCAGGGCACGTAGCTCACGCCATTCCCCGCCCCAATGGCCACTGCGGTGCTGGTGGCATCGTCGAACACGCCGATCGCCCCGCTCTGCGGCACGACCTGGAGCGCGTCGATGTACGAGGTGCTGTTGGCGGGCACGGTCACGAAGGGCCGCATGTAGACCGTGTTCGAGGGGAATTGATTGTAGGTCTGGTTCGAACTCGCGCTGAAATCCTCCGAATACGGCACCCAGGAGCCGAAGCCACCGGTGGTTGCCGAAACCAGGCCAAGGTAGGTCCCAGAGCCGTCGTACGCGGCGAGACCGAAGCTGAAGATCGTGCCGTTGGGAAGGAGGCCCTCGAACTTCACGGTGTAGCTGCCGGAGCTGGCGTCGACGGGGAGCAAGTCGCCGTACGTATAGGTCGCAGCGCTCGAGGTGGTGTTCACGAACTTGAACGAGTTCGGGCCTTCGGCATGCGTGCTCGAATCGATGGAGATGGTGGCCGTGCCGCCAGGGCTGATCACCGACCACCGCGTGAGGTCATTGTAGAAGTCCACGAGGCTGGGGCCGCGCGGGATCGCGGTCGCGCCTGAAACGATGTTGCCGAGCCGCGTTACGTCGGCGGAGCTCTCGAAGCCGCTCACGCTCGTGGTCGCATTCGCGTGCGTGTGATCGCTGCGCGAGACCGTGGTCGCGCTGCCGTTGCCGCCGAAGGTCACCGCGAGCGGGCTCGACGACGAGCCGGTGCCGCTGAGGCCCGCGCTGGTGGCGACGTTCGGGAGCGGGCCGGTCGGGCCGGTCGGACCCGTGGGGCCGGTCGGGCCGGTAGCGCCCGTGGCGCCGGTGGGACCGGTCGCGCCGGTGGGACCGGTCGCGCCTGTCGCACCGGCAGGACCCGTGGGACCGGTCGCGCCGTTCGCGCCGGTGGGACCGGTGGGGCCGGTCGCACCCGCAGCGCCATTCGCGCCAGCGGGACCCGTCGGACCCGTGGGACCGATCGCGCCCGTGGGACCCGTCGGGCCAGTCGGACCCGTAGGACCATTCGCGCCCGCAGGGCCGGTGGGGCCGACGGCGCCGTTCGCACCCGCAGGACCCGTGGGGCCCGTTGGACCGCGCAAGCCCGTGCTCGGGCCGACCCAGTTTCCGTTCGAGTCGATCACCTGGACGCCGTTGATCTCCAGGCCGATGGCGTTCACGGTGCCGCCGTTCACGTCGCGGGCCATGATCGCGTAGGGCACGGACTCGACGGGCTGGCGCGGGCTGAGCGCGCCGCCGTTCACCCAGATCTCCAGGTAGCGCTCGGTGCCGTCGAAGAGGTTCGTGGGGAACGGATCGCCCGCGGTGGTACCGAGATCGACCGAGTAGTTTCCGTCGACGACTGTCACCGCGAAGCTGTCGCTCCACAAGGGCAGCGCGCCGCCGGTGGAGTTGGCCCAGATGTCGAAGGTGAAGTTCACCGAGCCGTTGACCGGGTTGCCCTGCGCGTCGAGCAGGTGGCCCACGTAGGTCATGCGCTGGGGCACGTCGGCCGAGGCGGCCGTCGCGGCGAGCATCAGGCTGGCGATCACGAGTCCGCGCAAGATTCTCATGCGTCACTCCGGGTGCTGCGATTCGGTTTAGCGGGGCGCGACCACGGACCCCTTGTTCTGGAACTGGCTGTTCTGCATCACCGGGCCCACGAGCGGCGGGCCGAGGACGCCCACGTTGGTGAACTGTGCGTTCGTCATCGGCTCGCTGATTGCCCCGCCCGCCGCGAACGTCCCGGCCGAGGTGTAGGCCGCGCTGCCGGTGGTGCTGCTGCCGGTGCTGCTGCCGCTGCTGGAGCCGCTGGAGCCGCTGGACGACGCCGACGTTCCCGTCGACGCGCCCGAGCCGGTGGAGCCGCTGGTGCTCGTCGATGCGGTGGTGCTGCCTGCGGTCGTCGACCCGGATCCGGATCCCGAACTCGCGTTGGATGCCGAGCCGCTGCTGCCCGAGTCGGAGGCGCTCGACGTCGGGCTCGTGCTCGTGGACCCGGATGTGCCCGAGCTGCTCGCGGTGCTGCCGCTGGAGGAGCCGGTGCTGCTCGACGCGCTCGACGACGACGTGCTCGACGACGACGCGCTGGTCGAAGTCTCGGTGCCGGTCGAGCCCGAGCTGCCCGTCGACGCCGCGCCGGCGGAGCCCGAGGCCTGACCCGTGGTGGAGCTGGCGGTGGTGCCGGTGGCGTGGCCGGTCGAGCCGGAGCTGCCCTGGCCGGAGCCGCCGCTCGAGCAGGCCGAGGCCGCGAACAGGAGAACTGCGAATGGGGAAATCGGGAAACGCACGGGCGAGGGCATTCAACTCTATTAGAAGGTTGGAGGTCAAACGACTGGGAGTGCGCCCGCTCGGTGCGCCGAGCCTTGCCCCACGCGGCCGCGCGACCCAACTCGCGATGCGGGAGACCCGCGCCCGCATGACCGACGACGACCAGCGCGCTGCCCGCGAGGCGCAGCTCTTCCCCAAGCTCTCCGAGGGGCAGCTGGCACGCCTGGCCTCGCACGGGACGCGGCACGCCGTGCGCTCAGGCGACGTGGCGGTGGAGCAGGGGGATCCGTCGCCGGGCATGCGCGTGGTGCTCCAAGGCTCGCTGGAGATCCTTCGACCGGGGCCGCTCCGCGACGATCCCGTGGCCGTGGTTCGACAGGGCTCTTTCACGGGCGAGGTGAGCGCGCTCGCCGGGCGGCCGAGCATGGTGCGCATCCGCGCCCAGGAGGACAGCGAGCTCCTGGTCGTGGACGCCGACTCGTTGCGCCGCCTCGTCCGCGACGACCCGGAGCTCAGCGACGTGCTCCTGCGCGCGTTCATCCTCCGCCGCGTGGAGCTGCTCTCGCGCGGGCTGGGCGACGCCACCCTCATCGGCTCGCGGCACTCCGCGGACACGCTCCGGCTCCAGGCGTTCCTCACCCGAAATGCGCAGCCGTACACGTACCTCGACGTCGAGCGCGATCCCGATGTCCAAACGCTGCTCGAGCGCTTCCACGTGCACGTGAACGACGTGCCGGTGATGATCTGTCGCGGCACCGTGGTGATGCGAAATCCCAGCGACGACGACGTCGCCGCGTGCCTGGGCTTCGATGCGGCCACGCACGTGGAGCGCGTGCGCGATCTGGTGGTCGTCGGCGCCGGGCCGGGCGGCCTGGCGTCGGCGGTGTACGCCGCGTCGGAGGGGCTCGACGTGCTCGTGGTCGAAGGCGAGGCGCCCGGCGGCCAGGCGGGCACCAGCTCGCGCATCGAGAACTACCTCGGCTTTCCCACCGGCATCTCCGGACAGGAGCTCGCGGGCCGCGCCTTCAACCAGGCCCAGAAGTTCGGCGCGGACATCATCGTGGCCCGCCGCGCGATGCGCATCGACTGCGGCGGCGACGGCCTCCACGCGCTCACCCTCTCGAGTGGGAAGGTGGTGCGCGCCCGCGCGGTGATCATCGCCAGCGGCGTGCGCTACCGGCAGCTCGCGGTGCCTGGGGTGGAGCGCTTCGAGGGGCTCGGGCTGCACCACAGCGCCACCGCGCTCGAGGCCAGGCTCTGCGCCGGCGAAGAGGTCGTCGTCGTGGGCGGCGCGAACTCCGCGGGCCAGGCCGCGGTCTTTCTCGCCGAGACGTCGCGGCATGTGCACGTGCTCATCCGCGGCGAGGGGCTCTCGTCGACGATGTCGCGGTACCTGGTGCGGCGCATCGAGGAGAACCCGAAGATCACCCTCTGGGAGCGCTCGGAGATCGTGGGCCTCGAGGGCGATGGCCAGCTTCGTCAGGTGCGCTGGCGAAGGGCGAACGGCGCCATCGAGTCGCGCGGGGTGAGCCACGTGTTCCTGATGATCGGCGCCGATCCGAACACCGATTGGCTGCGCGGCTGCGTGAGGCTGGACGAGAAGGGCTTCGTGCTCACCGGCAGCGACATTCCGCCCGACGATCTCGTGCGCGATCACTGGCCCTTGAAGCGGCCGCCGTTCCTCTTCGAGACCCAGCGCCACCGCGTGTTCGCGGTGGGCGACGTGCGCGCGGGGAGCGTGAAGCGCGTGGCGGCCGCGGTCGGAGAGGGCTCGGCGTGCGTGCAGGTGGTGCACCGCGTGCTCGCCGAGTGAGCTCCCGCTAGCGGCAGCTGTTCGAGATGCAGCTCAAGCCCGACGAGCTGCAGTCGAAGCAGGTGCGGCCGGTGCCGCCGCAGGTGCTGTCGCTGGTGAGCATGCACGAGCCGCCCACGGGATCCGTGCAGCAGCCCGAGCCGCACACCGGCGGGTCGCCATTCTGGCCGTCGCCGCACTGACCGCCGCAGTAGTTGTACGCGTCCCAGCCCGAGCCGTTGGGGCAGGTATGCACGCAGAAGTTGTTCCCGAGCTGGTCGGGCTCCGCGCAGTGGTTGTTGCCCGGGCAGGTGCCTCCGCCCGAGCAGAGCCCGCCGCACTGACCGGAGGCGTTCGGCGGCGCCTCCGTGGGGCAGCTCGACGCGCAGTAGCCCCAGCTGCGGGTCACGTCGCCGCTGGCGGTGACGTCGCAGTAGCCGCTCTGGCAGTCCGCGCCCGTCGTGCAATAGCCGCCGCACATGTTCGACGTGTTCGGCGGCGAGCCCGCAGGGCAGCTCAGCACGCAGCCGCCCGCGCTGTGGTTGTTCCAGCCGTCGCAGTAGCCGCTCGCGCAGGCGTTGCTGGTGCTGCACGCGCCGTAGCAGGTGTTCTGGCTGTCGGGCGCCTCGTTGCTGTTCACGCAGCTCAAGAAGCAGTGGTTGCCGTTGAGGGCGATGGTGTTGCAGAGGCCGTAGGGGCAGAGCTGGCCGACGGTGTCGGGCGTGCAGGTGCCGCCGCAGGTGCCGTCGGTGCCGATGCCCTGGCCCGAGGGACAGGACTCGCAGAGGTTGCCCTGGATTACCTCGTGCGCCGGGCACCCGGCCACGCACTGGCCGCCGTTCACCACCACGTCGCAGTAGCCCGTGAGGCAGGCGTCCTGCTGGGTGCAGCCGCCGCCGCACACGCCCACGCTGTTGTTGGTCCAGCCGTTCGGGCACGACGGGTCGTAGCAGAAGCCGTTGCTCGCATCGCTGCACTGGCCGGTGACGCAGGTGAAGCCGCTGACCGAGCCGCACTGGCCGCCGCAGATGCCGTTGTTGTTCGGCGTGAGGCCGGTGGTGCAGGTCGCGGCGCAAACGTAGTTGTCGCAGACCAGCGTCGACGTGCAGAGCGCGTTGGCATTGCACGCGTCGCCGAGCCCGCCGCCCGTGCCGCCGCTGCTCCCGGACGACGCCGTGCCGGTGGAGCCCGATGAGCCCGTCGCGGTGGACGTCGTGCCCGAGCTGGAGCCCGTCGAGGACGTCGAGCCGGTGCTGGTCGAGCCGGCGGTGGACGCGCCGGAGCTGCTCCCGTGCGAGCCGGTGGTGCTCGCCGCGCCGCTGCTTCCGTTGGAGGAGCCCGCGCTCGCGCTGGCCGTGGTGCTGCTGGTGGAGCCGGCCGCGGTGGCGCCGCTGCCGCTGCTCGAGGCCGACGACGAGGTGCTGCTCCCCGAGCAGCCCGCAAGAACTCCCAATCCCACGACCACGACGAGCGCGCGCACGATGTCCTCCGACGAACGACCGGAGGCTAACAGAAACTTTCCAGAGTTCCAGGGCCCAGGGCGAGTTCCAAACGGGCGCTCACGGCCCGAGCTGCGTGAACAACCCGTAGTGATCGCCCGAAGGGGTGTCCGAAATGACCTGCAGGTAGTAGCTCCCCGCCGAGAGCTGGGTGTCGAAGGTGGTGGAGTAGCTGCAGCTGAAGACGCAGCTCGAATCGCCAGGCGCGCACTGCAGCGGCGCGCTGCCGCAGCTCGACGCATCCGTCAGCACCAGATCGGCATAGTCGTTGGTGTTGAGCGTGGCGTGGAAGTGCATGCTGCTCGGGACATCGATTCTGAAGTACGCGCCGCTCGCGTCCGGGTAGTGCACGCCGCCGCCGTCGCCCTGGCAGGAGGAGATCGTGGCCGGCGGCTGGGTGAACGGCTGCTGCGTGAAGGCCTGATATTCATGAGTGCCGGGTTCAATGATTGCCGCGCTCGCACAATCGATATTGCCGGCGGGTAGTTCATAGAACGAGGTCTGGAGCTGCGCGGGCGCGCCGGTTTGCGAGAACACCACCGCGAGCGGCCCGCTGAGCTCGTTGGAGTTGTCGACGTAGATGCCTGCATCGGAGCCATCGTCGGCGACGCAATAGGAGCCGTAGCCTTCGCCCAGACAGCCAGGCTCGCGCACCTGCACGGCGACATCCGGCGGGCCCACGATCCGCACCGCGAGTGGATTCGCCGCGGCCGGGAGCCGGAAGACCTGGCGATAGCCAGCGTCGCCGCCACAGCCGATGGGGTTCACACCCAGGCCGCCGTCGAAGATCACCGTGAACGTGCCCGAGGGGAGCACCGGTCCATCGGCCACGCACACGAGCGACGGATCCGGCTCGGGCTGCTGGGTCGCGCCCGTGGTGGGCTCGAGGTGCGTGTACAGCGCGTAGCTCCCGCCGGTGAAGGCCGAGTTGGGATCGGCCACGATGGCCAGTCGGTAGTCGCCGGGCTGAAGCGTGGTCGCGAGCTGCGTGAAGATGTCGGGCGAGAAGCTGCCTTGCTCTTGCGACGGTGCACACTGCGTCGGCGCTGCGGTGCAGCTCGCGCCGTCGATGAGCACGAGATCCGCGTACGGATCCGAGCGCAGCTCCGCCGTGAAGTTGCTCGCCACATCGACGTGGAGCGCGAACCACACGCCCTGTAGCGGCGAGACCGCGGTGTCGAAGTAGCTCCCGCCGTCGAGCGACGCGCAGCTCGGCGATGGCGCCGGCACGCTGAAGCCGTTGAGCACGTTGCCGTGGCTCTCGGTGTCCACGCCGGTGAGCGCCACCGCGTGCGCGCAGTCGATCGCGTCCGTCGGATTCAGCTCGTGTCGCACCACCGCCGGCGCGTCGACGCCATCTGCCGACTCGAACGAGACCACGTAGTCGCCCGGTGTGAGATCCGTGAACGTGTCGCTGCCGCACGAGAGCGGCGCCGACGCGCAGCCGGGGACCGTCACCACGGCCGTCGCGCCGTTCGCGACGTGGAGGTGCAAGCGCTCGGCGATGTCGAGGTGCAGCGTGTAGCTCGTGCGGAACACCGCGCTGCCGCTGCACGCGCCGGCCGGATCGCCGAGCGTGCCGCCGAAGCTCACGGTCAGCGGACCGGTGGGCAGCGGGTCGGTCGCGCTGGGGCAGGCGAGGGTGACGCCCGTGGTGCCGCTCGTGCCCTGCGTCGACGACGTGCTCGAGGTGCCATTGCTCACCGACGTTCCCGTCGATGAACCGCCGAGCGTTCCGCTGTTCGTGCTCGATGGGCCGTTCGTCGAGGTCGCGTTCGTGGTTGACGTGCCCGAGGTCGAGGAGCCGTTGCCCGATGTCGACGTGCCGCTGGTCGCGCCGTGCGTGCTCGTGCCGCTGGTGCTCGAGCTCGAGCTCGACTTCGAGTGACACGCAGCCGCGAGGCATGCCGTCGCCGCAATGATCCCCGTCGAGAGTGCGCGCATCGTGACCTCCGAGCTCTCGATGCTAGCGGCTCGACTTCCGAGAACAACGTACGGGGATCACACCGCACACCGCCACGACGCGTCACGAAATCGGCGTGCGCGGAGAATTCTGGCGCGACGAGCTGCACGAGCGGCTTCTGACTTATCTTCATGAACGTGAAGCCGCGCTCGCCAGCCAGACAATGCTCGATGCGCAACGTCGTCGGCAGCGTCGCGGGGCTGATGATCCTGGGGTGGATGCTGACCACGCCCCGGTCCATCGCCTCGGGTCGCGCGCTTGCGGCCACGCCCGCGGTGCCGCTCACCTGCGGCGACGCGCTGCAAGGGCGCTCGCCCGCCAGCGTGCATCCGGTCGAGGTGAGCGTGTCCAACGACTCGGCGACCCGACTCGAGCTGATGTGGATGAACTTCAGAGGCCAGCCGAAGTCGTACGGCTTCATCGCGCCCCACGAGACGCGCGCGCTGCAGACCTACGCCGGACACGTGTGGGTACTCGAGGATCCGCAGGGCAAGTGCACGCGCGCGTTCGCCGCCGGCGAGCCCGCGGTTCCTGCGCGCGACACCACGCCGGTGACCTGGAACAGCGAAGAGTCGAACGGAATTACCTATGTGTTTGCCTCGAAGGTCTCAGGCGTGGCGCTTCAGCGCGCGAAGTACATCGTGGACCACATGCTCGAGGGCCTGCCCGCGATTCGCGCGAGCATGGCGAAGCGCAAGTTCAAGGTGGAGATCATCGCCAAGGATCAGGTGCTGTCGGACTTGCCCGACTATGCGTCACTCAAGGGAAAGCGCACCCGCGACGGCAGGGACTTCGACACCGGCACCCGCGGTCTCGGTGGCGAGGAGATGTGCTCCATC
This sequence comes from Deltaproteobacteria bacterium, assembly GCA_018266075.1. GTDB lineage: Bacteria > Myxococcota > Myxococcia > Myxococcales > SZAS-1 > SZAS-1. The sequence goes on from JAFEBB010000002.1 coordinate 145,985, forward strand.
GGCGAGGAGAACCTGCTCTGCCTCTCCGAGCAGCCCTATCGCGACGAGGACATTTTCATTCATGAGTTCTCGCACAGCATCAAGTCCAACCTCGCGCGCGAGGACAGCGCCGCCATCGACGCCGCGTTCGAGGCCGCCCGCGACGCGTCGGTCTACCCGAGCGGCATTTATATGATTCGTGATTCTCAAGAGTACTGGGCCGAGGGCACGCAGGTGTTCTTCGCCGCCACGCGTCGCTCGGACGTGAACGGCGGCTTCAACACCCGCGAGCGCTTGCAGGCTCACGATCCCAGGCTCTTCGAGTTGCTTCAGCGCATCTACGACAAGGACGATGTTGCGCCGGCGAAGGGCTGCCGGTACTGACGCTACGCCCGCTCGAAGTGCGCCACACGCACGGTCTTCTCGCCCACCGTCACGCGCCACACGCGCTGGAGCGTCAGGTGATCGGGCTCGGCCTTCCAATCGAGCAGGTAGATCCGCACCGCGCCGGTGGTGACGTCATTCTCGACGTCATTGGAGACGGTCTTGAGATCGGAGGTGATGATCGAGCGCGCGGTCCCGTCGGTGTAGGCGATGAGCTCTTCCGCGGTGGTGTTCACCGAGTCGCGCTCACCCACCGTGACCGACACCAGCCGATAGATGCTGCTCGGCGCCTGCAGCGAGCCCTGCACCCAGAGCCCGCGCGTCTCGGAGCGCATCATCCGTTCGGCCATGCAGGGCTGTTCCACGGCGTCATTGCACACCGCCTGGCAGTTGCCGGGCATCAGGTTTCCCTGTGCGTCGCTCACCTCGAAGCAGGACATCACCTGCTCGCGGTGCAGCAGCGGCTTGAGCGCGGCCTCGCAGCGCGCCACGCAATCCGGGATCTGGGTGCCCGCGCCCACCAGGTCACTGATCACGTTGGCGGCGTCGGCCACGTCGTCCTTGGAGCTCGGCTCGAACAGCGCCAGGTCCTTCGTGGCCAGGTAGCCCAGGCTGGAAGCGAAGGCCTTGTCGGCGCGCGCGGCGCTGGCGAGCGCAGCTCGTCGACTGCCGAGCCCGGTCACGGTGGTGGAGATGCGCACCGCGTGCTGACGCAGCGACTTGTCGCGGCCCTTCTCCCAGGCGGTCGTTGCCGCCAGCGCGCGCTGCATCACGTCGCGCAGCGCCGCCGGGGCTTCCACGCCCGAGAGCGCCTTCGCCCCGCTCGTCCCCGGGGCAATGGCGAACTTGCCGTCCTGCGCTTCGGTGTAGCGGGGCGCGAGCTGCACCGCGCTCTTCGACTGTCCCGCTGCCGCGGCCGCCTTGCGATCGGCCACGAACGCGCGGATCTGCTCCGCGGCGCGGGCTTCGACGGCCGCGTTGTACGTGTCGTCGCCATCGACGTAGACCTGCACGTCGCTGATGCAGAGGTCGTCGTACTTGGTGCCGGCGTAGGCGCTGATCACGGTGAGCCGCACGCCTTCGACGGAAGCCGGAACCGGCAGCTCCACCTTCTGCCAGCCGAGCACGTTCTGCAGCTCCACCTCTACGGGCCTTCCGCCCGGACCGACGGCGCCCTCGGTGCGAACCAACGGATCCAACCGGATCTTGCGCGGGCGCGCGTTGGCCTCGAAGAGCGCCTGCGACTTTTGATAACCGCTGCGGATGAAGACCTTGAACGCGCGCGCCTTCTTGAGCGCCGGGCCGTACCACGACAGGGCCTCGCCCTCGCCCGGGCCGGCCACGCCCTCCACCCAGGCGGTGGCCGGGTCGTCATCGGCTGCGTAGAGCGGCAGGTAGTTCTGCTCGAACTTGTTCCACCCGTTGGAGAGGAAGCTGGACGCGTCCATCTGGCGCGGCTGGAGGCGCTTGAAGCCGCCGGGGTCGGGCTGGAGCACGGGCGCGGCGCAGAGCGCGAGGGCAAGCAGGGCGGTCATCGTTTCTCCTCGGGGTTGGCGAGATATCCAGACTGCAGGAGCACGCGTGAAGCTTCGGCGGGCAGCATTCCGTCGGCCTCTTGCTGCAGCGAGACCAGGTGCATCACCAGCCGCCAGGCGATGAGCGGCGGATCCTGGAGCGGCAGGGCCACGCGCACGGGCACGCCGGGCTGGAGCCGATGATCGCCGGTCACGGTGCGGTGCGGCGACGCTTCACCCGGTGCCTGCGCGTCGCCGAGCGTGCGTCCGAAGCGGGCGAGCACGATCGGCTTCTCGAAGAGCGGATCCGCGGCGGCTTCGACGGTGAGCCAGCGCATCACGTCGCCGGTGGGCAGCGCGTGTCCGGCGCCGCGCGCCTCGAGCACGAGCGCGCCTGGCTGGGGGCGAACCGCGATCGCCGCCGCCAGCGCGTCAGGACGTCGCACGCCGCCGAATGCGTGATCGCCGCCGCCGTGGCAGTCGAGGCAGCCGCGCGCGTCGCCGGTCTTGGCCTGCCACGCGGTCCACTCGCCGAACGTGTCCTGCTGCGCGGGCGCGGCCGTGAGCGAGGAGATCTCGCCGTCCGCGCCGTGGAGCGCGAAGCCGAACTCATGGCACTGCGCGCAGAGCTTCGAGCCGCCGGCGTGCGGGCTGACCTCGAGCGCGTGGGGCGCGTCGGCGCTCGCGTGGGCGGCGGTCACGGCATGGTGCCCGGCGTGGCATGCGGCGCAGGTGACGCCCCGTTCCTCGGCCGGCGCGTTCGGATCGATGGGGCCGGCGCTCAGGTCGCGGGCCAGCGGCGCGTGGCAGCGCAGGCACCACGTCGGATCGTCGGCGGTGAGCGCAGCCTGAAATACGAAGTTCGTGCGCGCGGTGGCGTGGCCGCTCTGGGCCCAGGCCCTGGCTTCGTCGGCGTGGCACGACGCGCAGCGGACCTGCGACCAATCCTCCAAGCCGGGCGCGACGGGACCGAGCCGCGGCGCCGCGAGGCCCTTGGGAAAGCGCGGGCTGGTCGCATCTGGACGGGTGCCGTCGACGACCGCAGCGCCGAGCAGAATTGGAGCGAGGGCGAGCGGCCACAGCGCGGACGCGAGGCGGCGGCGGAACGCGAGAGCTCTGGCGCGCGGGTCGGACATGACGCGGACATCGACGCCCAATGCCGGCGCCGTGCCCGGACTCTACGCCAGGGATCCCCGCCCGCCGACGACTCAGGCGAGGTGACGCCCCACCGCGACCGCGGTCATCGACCGCATCGACACTTCGATCTCCGCCGCGTCGGGACGTCACGCCCGCGCGACGCGATCGCCGTGCCGCTCGCGGAGGTGCCGCGCGACGACCGACACCAGCCAGGCGCGTCCGCGCAGCACCGAGCGCGCCGCGCGCGTCGTCGACCAGGCGCACAGCGGACAGCGCGCCACCTGCAGCTCCGCCGCTGGGTTCTGCGATTGGATATCCATGGGCCCCCGCCTGTGGACAGCGTCTCGACTATCACGCCGCGCCAAGCGCAGTGTTCGCGGCCGCTGCAGACGTCGCGAAAACGTCACATGCGTCGAGGCGTCGCGCAGGTAGGTTGCGCGCGGCCCAACACGCAAGACCTCCCTGACTCGATGGCCAACGCCTCGCCCTTGCGGCGGGGCGTTCTTTTTCAGGGGCAGACGTGCGCGCCGAGGTCGCTGAAGTCGGTGTCCACGAACGCGGTCCAGCCTGAGCTCGCGGGATCGAACGGCGAGGCCACGTCCACGCGGCCCGACGCACCGCATGCGCGGCGGAGGTCGTGGTTGAGCGTGTTGGTGACGGAGTCGCCCCAGTAGCCGGCGTTCGGGCGCGTGCCATCGCCGATGGAGTCGAGGATCGTCGAGCCCTGTGCGAGCACGATGGTGTCGTCTCCATTGAATCCGGCGACGCCCGAGAAGACCTCGCACGGCACGCCCGCGTCCGTCGTGAACTGCGCGTTGCACACCACCAGCGTGGCCCCGGAACCGAGCGAGCCAGCGTCGGATTGAAAGGCGAGCGTCGCGGTCACGCCGCCGTCCGCCGCGAGCACGCCGTTGCTCGACAGCCGGATCTCGTAACCGCGCAACGCGATCGCGCTCGCGGTCGGGTTGTAGAGCTCGAGCGCTTTGTTGTTGGCCTCGCCCTCGAGGTACTCCGAGAACATCAAGTCCGTTCCCCCCGCGCCCGTGGTGCCGGCGGTGGAGGTCGCGCTGGAGCTCGAGCTGCTGGAGCTTCCCGTCGTCGACGCAGTCCCGGTGGACGCGCCGCTCGAGCTGGACGACGTGCCGCTGCTGGAGCTGCTGCTCGACGTGCCGCTGCTGCTCGACGTGCCGGTCGTGGTGGTGGTGCTGCTGCTCGAGCTGCTCGACGTGCCGGTCGTGGTGGTGCTGGTCGTCGTCGTGGTCGAGCCCGTGCGGCCGGTGGTGCTGCTGGACGACGACGTGCTGGTCGCCGCGGACGCGACACACTGACCCGCCTGGCAGACCTCGCCCGTCTGGCACTGGGTGCTGGTGGTGCAGGGGCCGCATTGACCCGGATTGCCGGGCTCGCACACGGGCGCCAGCGTGCCGTGGCAGTCGAGGTTGTTGCTGCATCCGGCGACGCACACGTGGGCCTGGCAGATGAAGGCCTTCACGCACTCGTCGTTGCTCGCGCAGCCGGCGTCGGGCTGTGGCGCGCCGCAGGTCGAGCCCAGGCAGGCCTCGGCGCCGGGGCACTCGGAGCGATGGGTACACGACGCGCCGGTCGAGCCTGAGCTTCCACTGCTGGCAGCGGTGCCGTTGCTGCCGCTCGTGCCGCTGCCGGAGGTCGTGGCGCTCGTCTCCACGCAGGCGCCGGAGGCGTCGCAGATTGTGTCCGCCGGGCACTGCATGGGCCGCACGCCGCGACAGCTCCCGCAGCGTCCGCTGATGCAGAACAGATCGTTCGCGCCGCAGTCGCTGGAGGTGGTGCAGGCGCTGGTTCCGCTCGTGCTGCCGCCGCCCGCATCGTGCGAGCCCGTGGTGTGCGCCGTGCTCTGTGTGCCGCCGCAGGCCAACAACCCGAAGCTCAATCCAACCGCCATCAACGACCGACGCATTGTGGTCCTCGCCCGCCCCGGCCCCGCCGTGCAGCGGGCTTCTACACCCAGCATGTGACGGAATTGAGGCGTTGGCGATGAGTGCGGCCTCATCCTTCAATGCAGCGCCAGCTTCGCCAGCTCGAACACCGTGAACGCGAGGCTGCCGATCACCGCGAGCACCGCCGGATATCCAATCGCGCGCGAGAGGCCTGGGTGCCGGTCCACGAAGCGGCCCACCTCGCCCACCATGCGCCGGGTGGCGGTGAGATCGCACACCACGTCGCCGAGGCCGTCGCGCGCGCGCCCGACCGCTTCCACCATCTCCGCCGCGGTCTGGAAGCGCTTCGCGGGCTCCTTCTGCGTGCCATGCACCGCGACGCTCAGGTACCCCAGCGGCGCCGGCGGATACTTCGTGTAGTCCGCGAGCCGATGCGAGATCGCCTGCGTCTTCACGCCGGCGAGCACGTCGGGAAGCTCGGTGCGGTTGGCCAGGTAGTGCTCCAGCGTCATCAGCTCGTGGAGCAGCACGGTCACGCTGTAGAGATCGGTGCGCGCGTCCTCGAGATCGTGGCGGCCGTCGGCCTGCTCCGGCGCCATGTACATGGGCGTGCCGATGATCGAGCCGGCCACCGTCTCCATGGGCCGCGGCGCCGACGTCTCGCCTTCGGCCGTCGTCTCGCGCGCGCCGAACATCTTGGCCACGCCCCAGTCCATGAGCACCACTTCGCCGTGCTTGCCGACCATCACGTTGGCCGGCTTCACGTCGCGGTGGACGATGCCCCGCGCGTGCGCGAACGCCAGCGCATTCAAGATGCCGATGACCAGCTCGGCGCGGCGCTCGAAGGGAAAGCGCGCTTCGTAGCTCGGATCGCGCGCGCGGAGCTTCTCGATGATCTGCTCCAGCGTCTCGCCATCGAGGCGCTTCATCACGAAGAAGTAGCGGCCCTGCTCGTCGAGGCCCACGTCGTGGATGGGCACGATGTTGGGGTGCTCCAGCTTGCCGACGGTGCGGATCTCCTCCACGAACCGCGCGATCCCCGCGTTGCCCGCCAGCTCGGCGTGCAGGTACTTCAGCGCGACTTCGCGATCGATGTCCTGGTCGCGGCCGAGCACCACCTCGCCCATGCCGCCCCGGCCGAGCACCTCGCTGAGGTGGTAGCGGCTCTTCTCGTGGTGCACCAGCGAGCCCATGTCGAAGCTGGGCAGCACGGTGGTGCGCGCTTGCGTGGTGCGGCCTTGCGCAAGGGTCGTGCTCTGCGCGGACATCACGGTGTCCGCTTTGCCCGCGGACATCAGGGTGGCGTCGATTCCGTTCACCGGGTTCTGCGTGGAGTTCTCCGGCATGGCGCGCTCCGGGGCACTTCCATGAGCCTAACGCGTCGGGCGCGCGCGGACAGCGACAGGGCGTCCATTCGTGACGAAGGTCACTCGGGTTTGCACTTCTTCACCGCGGGTTGACGGCTCGAGCGTCCCTCAGCCCAGCGGCGCCACCCGCGCGGCCCAGGGCATCGCCAGCTCGAGCTGCCGCGAGACGGAGAGCACCACGTCGTCGGCGAACGGCCGCCCGGCGATCTGCAGCCCCATGGGCAAGCCCGCGCGGTTCAGCCCGAGCGGCACGTTCGTCGCCGGCTGGCCGGTGACGTTGAACGCCGCGGTGAAGGCGCCGATGCGCGCGGCGTCGGCGAAGGCCTCTGCCGGCGGTCGATTCGCGAAGGCCCCGATCGCTGGCGCGGCCACCGGCGTCGTCGGCGTGAGCCAGAGGTCCGCATCCCCGAACGCGGAGAGGAAGCGGGCCTCGAGCGCGCGCCGCCGCTCCTTCGCCAGCCCGCGCGGCAAGGCCTGGCCTCCCTCGACCAGCCAGCGGGTGATGGGCTGCGCGAGCGACCAGCGAATCAGCGGGACGCTCGCGATCAAGTGCTGCCACACGGGCAAGAACTCCTCGAGCGTGCACTCGGGGAGCGTGCCCGGCTCCACCGCGTGACCCAGCCCCTCGAGCACCCGGGCGGCGCGCTCCACGGCCTCGGCGATCTCGGGATCGGTCTGGCCGAGGGGCGAGCGCGTGACGAAGCGGACCTTCAAGCGCGGCGGCGTCTTCATCGAAGAAGCGCGGTACGGCTGCACGGGAGGCGTGGCCCAGTGGGGCCGGCCCACGTCGAGGCCCGCGAGGACGTCGAGCATCGCCGCCGCGTCCTCCACCCCGCGGGCGATGGGACCGCTGGTGTAGATGACCTCCTTGTCCGGCTGGGCGAAGGCGTTGGGTACGCGGCCGCGCGAGGGCTTGATCCCGAAGAGGTGGCAGAACGACGACGGCCCGCGAATGGAGCCGCCGCCGTCGGAGCCCTGCGCGATGGGCAAGAGGCGCGCCGCGACCGCTGCCGCCGCGCCGCCGCTCGACCCGCCCGGGCTGTGGCCCAGGTTCCAAGGATTGCGGGTGGGCGCGTGCGTGTCCGGCTCGGTGACGGGCATCGCGCCCAGCTCCGAGGTCGCCGTCTTGCCCAGAATGACGAAGCCGCCGCGACGCACCGCCGCCGTGGTGCGGTCGTCGATGGGAAGAATGAGCGGGATCATCCCGCGCGAGCCCATGCGCGTGCGCGACCAGCGCACCACGTTCAGGTCCTTGATGGCGGTGGGCACACCGTGGAACGTGGGCAGGTCCTCTCCGCGGCGGAGCGCGGCGTCCTTGGATCTCGCGGCGGCGAGCGCGCGCCGCTGGAAGAGAGAAACGAAGGCGTTGAGCCTCGGGTTCATCCGCTCGATGCGCTCGAGGTACGCGCGCGTCAGCTCTTCGCTGGAGATCGACCTGGCGCGGATGAGCGCGGCCTGCTCGAGCGCGGTGGCGGCGAAGACGTCATTCCAGCCCATGGCCCTGGAGGTACCACAAGGAGGGGGCCCATGGGTTAGCGTCGGGCCATGTACACGTGTCCGATGTGCAAGCAGTCGCTCGCCGCGAACGAGGGCGCGTGTGACTGGTGCGCGGTCCAGCTCGCGCCCGGCACGCACGGCGTACCGGAGGCGGTGCTGCCGCCGATTCATCCCGGCAGGCGCATCGCCATCCGCGACTTCACCCATGCGCCGCTGCCCACGCTCTCGGGGCGCGATTTCAAATGGGACGACGGCGATCGCACCGAGGCCCACCACCACGGCGTGCTGCTCACCTTGAACGACGGCATCCGCCGCTTCAGCGAGCCCTACCTCCGAATGCGCGACGGCGTGGTGCGCCTGATGTTCGACGTGCTCGATGCCAAGACGCGTGTTCGGGTGGTCGCCCGGAAGCAGGACATCGGCGACGCGGCGCTCTGGTACGAGCTCTCGCTCTGGTGCGACGAGCGGACGTTTCGCCTCTCGCGCTACTTCACCAGCAAGCACCTCAGCGACGGCACCGAGCTCGCCAGCGGCAAGCACCCCGTGGTCCGTGGCGTGGGCGAGACCAACGTCCTCGAGCTGCGCGTGCAGGGACCGACGATCGAGGGCTGGGTGAACGGCTCGCGCGTCTGCGCCACCCACGACGCCGCGCTGGGCATCGGCGCCGTGGCCATCGCGGCGGGGACAGACGAGAAGCAACGGCGGATCCTGTTTCGCAGCTTCGAGGTGATGGAGGTGGCGCCGTGAACCCGCGCGTCCTCAAGTGTCCGCTCTGCGGCGCGCCGCTCACCTTCCGCGCGCCGTTCTGCGCCTACTGCCGAAACCCCGTCACCTGGGACCGCGACGTCGTCATCCAGCGCGGCACGCCGTTCTTCGAGCTCGACTTCCGCCAGGACAAGCTGCCCGGCTGGTCGGCGTCGAAGCCCGGCAAGGACGGGACGAAGGTGTTCATCGAGAAGGCCGACTGGCAGAACTACGGCACCTTCGAGCCCAAGGTCCGCGATGCGTGCATGGTCATCCGCGGCGTGGCCACCGATCCTCACGGCCACTTCGGCGTGCGCGCGCGCATCAGCGGCGAGGGCGACGGGCACGCGGACTACAAGCTGCGCGTCTATCCGCAGACCCGCTCGTGGAAGCTGGAGCGCGAGATCGCCTGGGGCAAGGACATCGAGATCGACGTGATGGTGCCGTGGGAGCACGCGCCGGTGATCGCCGACGTGGGCCAGCCGAATGAAGTCGAGCTGCGCCTCGCGGATGCAGTGCTGCAGGTGTCGGTGAACGGCCAGCGGCTGACCACCATCTTCGACGCAGGCTTCGGCTTCGGTGCGCTGGGTTGGGTGGTGGGCTCGCTCGACGCGCCGGCGACGGTGATGCTGCTGTCTGCAGCGGCGTATCGCGCGATCTGAGAAGTTCTAGAATCGCCCGGCCATGGCCAACCCGCTCCTCAGCGACCGCGACGTCGACTTCCTGCTCTACGAAGTCCTCGACGCCCAGCGCCTGGCGCAGCTCCCGCACTTCGCCGACCACAGCCGCGAGACGTTCGACTCGTACCTGGGCAACTGCCGCCGCTTCGCGCGCGAGCAGCTCTGGCCCAGCTACCGCGCGCTCGACGAGAAGCCGCCGCAGCTCCTGGACGGTAAGGTCACGGTGCATCCGCTGCTGCGCACGCTGTTGCCGCAGCTCCGCGAGCTCGGCGTGATCTCCGCGTCGCAGCCGGTGGAGCTCGGCGGTGCGCAGCTGCCGCTCACGATCGCCACGGCGGCGACGCTCTATCTGATGGCCGGAAACCTCTCGGTCTACGGCTACGCGGGGCTGACCAGCGGCGCGGCGCACTTGCTCTCGACGTTCGGCGACGCGGCGTTGCGCGCGCGCTACCTGGCGCCGATGCTCGAGGGCTCGTGGACGGGGACGATGGCGCTCACCGAGCCGCAAGCGGGCTCGAGCCTGGCCGACGTGCGCAGCCGCGCCACGCCGCACGGCGATCACTTCCGCATCTCGGGCCAGAAGATCTTCATCTCCGGCGGCGACCACGACCTCGCCGAGAACATCATCCACATGGTGCTCGCGCGCATCGACGGCGCGCCGCCGGGAATCAAGGGCGTGAGCCTCTTCCTGGTGCCCAAGTTCCGCGCGGGCGCGAACGGGCTCGTGGCCAACGACGTCAGCGTGTCGGGCCTGATTCACAAGATCGGCTGGCGCGGCTTGCCCAGCGTGGCCTTGAGCCTGGGCGAGCAGGGCGACTGCGAGGGCTGGCTGGTGGGCGAGCCGAACCGCGGCATCTCGCACATGTTCCAGATGATGAACGAGGCGCGGATCATGGTTGGCGCCAACGCGGTGGCCACGGCGTCGGTCGCGTTTCATCAGAGCCTCGCGTACGCGCGCGAGCGTCCACAGGGCCGCGGGCTGACCAGCAAGGACGCCGCCAAGCCGCAGGTGCCGATCATCGAGCACGCCGACGTGCGCCGGATGCTGCTGCGTCAGAAGGCGATCGTCGAAGGCGGACTCGCGTTGATCCTCTCGACGGCGCACTTCGCAGATCTCGCGGAGCACGCGGGCGACGGCGAGACGCGCGCGCGTGCACAGTTGCTGCTCGACTTGCTCACGCCGGTGGCCAAGAGCTTTCCTGCGGAGAAGGGCTTCGAGTCGAACGCGCTCGCGGTGCAGATCCACGGCGGCTACGGCTACTCGAGCGAGTACCTGCCAGAAGCGTGGCTGCGCGACCAGAAGCTCAACTCGATCCACGAAGGCACCACCGGCATCCAGGGGATGGATCTCCTGGGTCGAAAGGTCGTGGCCCAGGGCGGCGCAGCGTTGGTGGCGCTGCAGGAAGAGGTCGCGCGGACGTGCGAGCGCGCGGAGAAAGCGTGCGTCGACGCGGCGTGGATTTCGGCGATTCGCGAGGCGATGGAACGCATCGGCGCGCTCACCATGGAGCTCGCGCAGCGCGGCCTCGGCGGCGACGTCGACGGGATGATGCGGCACTCCGCCGACTACCTCGAGCTCTTCAGCGTCTTCATCATCGGCTGGCAGTGGCTGGAGCTCGCGGCGGTGGCGCGCGAAGGGATGCGGCGAAGTGCCTCGGAGTACTACGAGGGGAAACTGGCCGCCGCGCAGTACTGGATTCGAACCGAGCTGCCGCGGTTGGAGCCGCTCATCGCGCTCTGCCGCGAGAACGAAGACAGCTATGCGCGCATGAAGCCCGAGTGGTTCTGAGCCTCACGCTACCGTCACGACCACTTTCCCCACGGCCTTCCGGTCCGCGAGCTGGCGGATCGCTTCGCCGCCGCGCGCCAGCGGGAACGTGCCGCTGATGAGCGGCTTCACCTTGCCGGCGCGCTTCAACTCGAGGAGCTCGGCGAGGTCCTGCTTGAAGTGCTCGGGCTCGCGCGCGGTGTAGGCGCCCCAGAAGACGCCGACCACCGAGCAGCTCTTCAAGAGCGTCAGGTTCACCGGGAGCTGCGGGATGGTCCCGCTGGCGAAGCCGATGACCAGCAGCCGTCCGCCCCAGGCCATCGCGCGCAGCGCTTCTTCGGTCTGCGTGCCGCCCACGGGGTCGTAGACGACATCCACGCCGTCGCCGTGGGTCGCGGCCTTGAGCGCGTCCTTCAACTTCTGGTTCGACGTATTGATGAGCACGTCGGCGCCATTGGCTTTGCACACTTCGAGCTTGGCGTCGGTGCTCGCGCAGGCAATGACCTTCGCGCCCATCGCCTTGCCGAGCTGAACCGCGGCCAGCCCCACGCCGCCTGCTGCGCCGAGCACGGCGAGCGTCTGCCCCGACGAGAGCCCGGCGCGTCGATTCAGCGCGTAGTACGTCGTGCCGTAGGCGATGAGAAACCCCGCGGCCTCGGCGTCGGTGAAGCTCGCGTCGGGGAGCTTCACCAGCTGAAAGCTCGAGACGCAGACCTCTTCCGCGAGCATGCCGTACACATTCATCGCGACCACGCGATCGCCAATCGCGAGACCGGTGACGCCTTCTCCCAGCGCGATGACGCGGCCCACCGCTTCGCCGCCCGGCGCGAACGGGAGCTCGGGCTTGAATTGATATTTACCTTCGATGATCAGCGTGTCGGGGAAGTTGATACCCGCGACCAGAACCTTGACGAGTACCTCGCCGCTGCCCGGCTTGGGCGAAGGCAGACCTTCGGTGAGGACCAACGACTCCGGCGGACCGAGCTTGGTGCACAGCAGCGCTTTCATCGTGAAGCTCCTTGTTTCAAGTTCAGCTCGACGCGCGACGCTCCGAGCCATTCGGCCATCTTCTCGACGGCGCGTTCCACGTCGCGCCCGCGCGTGCGCGTGGGTCGAACGCCGGGCTCCCACCAGACACGCTTGAACGCGAGCGTGTCCTGGTCGCGGTGAAGCTTGCCGTCCGCGCGCCCGACGAGCTGATCGCCCTCGAGCATGGGCAAAACGTAATAGCCGAACTTTCGCTTCGGCAGCGGCGTGTACGCTTCGAATGTGTAATCGAAATCGAAGAGCCGCTGGGCGCGCGCGCGATCGCGAAGAACGGGATCGAAGGGGCAGAGGAGCCGAGCTCCGCTCGGCGCGTCCGGTAACGCGCGGGCGAGCCGCTTCCATCCGGGCCGCGCGAACGCCGACGTCAGCCGCTTGCCGTCGGCCGACGCCACCTCCACCAACTCCAGGCGACCCGCGGCCAGCTCACGCTTACACCACGCGCTCGCCTCGGCGGCCTCGACGCTGTCCCAGAACTGCGAGAGCTCGCGCGCGGTCGCGATGCCGAGCCGCGAGAGCGCTTCGTCGCAGGCCCAGTCGACGTGCGCGTCGCGCGCGGGCATGGGCGCGCGGTGGCCTTCGGGGTGAACGCGCTCGGCGAGGTCGTAGACCTTCTGGAAGCCGTCGCGCCGCGCGATGGCCAGCTCGCCCATGCGCCAGAGCATCTCCAGCGCGGCCTTCTGTGGCTTCCAGTTCCACCAGCCGGATTGGACGCCCTTGCGCTCGTCCTCGAAGTCCTGCGAGCGCAGCGGGCCTTCTGTTTCGATGCGCTCGAGCACGTGCGCGAGCGTCTGCTCGGGATGCTTGCCGAGCGCGTCCTGCAGCCACTTCGACGGCTTCGCGAGCCGTGCGCGGCTCCGGGCGAAGCGGTGCTTCCAGTGCGGATACCAGACGCTGGGAATGAGCGACGCGTCGTGCGTCCAGTGCTCGAAGAGTGCGCGCTCCCCCTCGACGAGCTGGGTGAGCTGCTCGGGCCGATAGCGGTGCAGCCGCGCGAAGAGCGTGAGGTGCTGGGCGCGCTGGACGACGTTGATCGAGTCCACCTGCACGAAGCCGAGCGCGCGGACGAGCTTGCGCGTGGCCGCGAGCGAGCCTGCGCGTTCGGGGTCGTCCAGCAGCCCCTGGGCGCCGAGGAGCATCTTCCGGGCAAGCGATGCGGGGACGCGCTCGGGCTTTCGGGTGGTGGTCATCGCGAGCGACGAATGTAGCGCCTGCACCCGCGCGCTGCTGGATTTGCGAAGATGCGTCCGTGTCCGACGACCTCGAGCGCTATCGGGAGCAGCATAAGAAGCGGCTGAGCCACATGCCGTGGCTCTACTTCACGCTCTCCGAGAAGCACCGCGCGTGGGCCACCGCGTGGCAGGAGGAGGTCCAGCGCGAGCTCCAGGCGGTGGAGACGATCACCATCGAGCCTGGCTGCTTCATCGCGCCCGAGGCCGCGATCTTTGGCGAGGCCAACAAGCCCATCCGCATCGGCGCGGGGGGCAGCATTGGGGCGGACGCGTTTCTGCGCGGCCCGATCGTGCTCGGCGCGAACGTGAGCGTGAACCCCTCAGCGCGACTCGACGGCGGCGCGGTAGGCATCACCATCGGCGCGGGCACGCGGATCGCGAGCGGCGCGTGCCTTTACGCCTTCGACCACGGCATCGCGCCCGACCGCGAGATCCGCGTGCAGCCCGTGACCTCGCGCGGGATCACCATCGGCGCCGACGTGTGGATTGGCGCGAACGCCTGCATCACCGATGGCGTGACCATTGGCGATCACGCGGTCGTCGGCATGGGCGCCGTGGTCACGCGCGATGTGGAACCGTGGATGATCGTCGGCGGCGTGCCGGCCAAGGTCATCGGCGATCGGCGGACCAAGCGCTGACGCATCGGAGCGTCGGGCGCTCGCTCAGGGCGCGAAACAGGTGAACGCGAGTCCGTCCAGGGTCGCGGGCACGGGCACGCGAACGGTCGCGGTGAGCGTGTTTCCCGAGCCGTCGTTGAAGCTGCCCACGCTCGTGTAGGCCGCGCCGCCGTCCGTGGGCGCCGTCCAGGCGAACTGCACCGTCGCGGTCGCACCGTCGAGGCCGAAGCTGAGAGAGCCGTTTCCGCTCCGGCTCTGGCTGAAGGCGAGCAGGGACCGCTGCGCCGCGCCCGCCGGCGAACCGTAGAAGATCGATCGACCGCCGTTGGTCGAGCTGTCGTCTGCGCTCAGGGGCAGGGTGGAGAGCAGGATGTCGCCGTTGGAAATGTCCGCGAGGTACTCCACCACGTTGGGCGTGTTCACCACGGGCATGCTGGCCACGGTCGAGGCGTCGACGAGCTGGAGCGGGGTCACACCCGCGTCGGGCTGGCCGAGGAAGTCGCGCGTGCCTGCGGGGGCGAGCGCCATGGCGTCGGCGGTTCCGCTTGCGGTCTCCACCAGCAGCGCCCCGGCACCGCCGCCGTCGGCCTGTGCGTAGTTGAAGTCGAACTCGTCGTTCCCCATCTGCCCGCTCCCGAGCACCACCTGGCGATAGAGCGTGCCGTTGCTGGAGATGAAGAGGCCCGCGTTCGCGTCCACGTAGAGCGTGCCCTGCGCGTCCCGGCCCACGCCGATGATCGTTCCGAGGGTGATGGGTTTGGGCGCGAGGGGATCGCACGACGCTGTGGCCGAGCTGCCGGAGCTTCCACCGCTGGAGCCGGAGCCGCCTGTGCTCCCGGCGCTGCCGGCGTCGGTGCTGGATGACGAGCCGGTGCAGCCCAGGGCCGCGGCGAAGAGGGCCGCGAGGGACACCGAGAAGAGAAAGGCGCGGTCCATGAGAGAGCCCCGACGAAGATGAAATACTCTAGCCTTGGCGCGCTTCGACCGTGGAGGTCCGAGGCGCGCCGAGGCGTTCGGGCCGGCACCCCGGCGGGTCTGTGCGACTGGCATCTCACGCCACTCTCACTGTTCGCTCACGCCAAAACCGACAACGCACGGAACGATCGCTCGCAGCCATCGACACTCCTCGCACCAGCCAACGAGGGCAGCGATGACTTCCGTGACCCGCAAGCCGCACAGCACCTTCAAGACCGTCGACCTCAACGTGAAGAGCTTGCCGCTGATGAAGCAGTCGCAGGTGGAGCACGACATCCACCGCGCGACGAGCGAGGGCAGCATCATCGCCTGGCAGGAGATCTCGCCGGCGCGCTACCGGCAGGCCATCAAGGACCTGCCGAAGGACTGGGCGAGCTACACGCCGCACGACAAGGGCGGCCTCCCCATCGAGGATCCGATCTCCTGGAACACGAAGGAGTGGACCCAGGTCGACGCGGGCTTCAAGCGCACGCACACCGGCAAGGCCAAGGTGTCGCCGAACCGGTACGTCACCTGGGTGAAGCTGAAGAACAAGGAGACGCGTCAGACCATCGTGCGAATGAACACGCACACCGTCTCGGCCGGCTGGAGCCACAAGCCCGGCGGCGTGAGCGACCGCGCGTGGCGCCAGGAGAAGTGGCACGAGCACATGGCGATCATGAAGCGGAGGGTGGCCCACTTCGAGAAGCAGGGTTACCCGGTGATCGTGAGCGGCGACTTCAACCGCAACCACGACAAGGTGCTGGGCAACGAGGTCCGCTACGACAGCGGCCTGCGCGCCCACACCCACGGCGCGTCGACGCTGGACTACATGATGAGCAGCCGGAACAAGGAGCTGAAGAAGCTCGGCTTCCGCGTGGATGATCACTTCGCGTCGGATCACAACGCGCTGATTGGGACGTACGAGCTGAAGTAGAAAGACCGGGTCGCCTCACCTCAAGCGAGCTGCACGTAGATGTTGCAGCCGTCGGTGCAGACCGGGATCGAGGTGAGCGGAACCGTCGCCGGGCCTTGAAGGACGTTCCCGTAGAAGTCGAAGCCAGAGCCGTGGCAGTTGCAATAGAGGAAGTTCCGGTTGTGGTTGCTCATGGGGCGCACGCTGCAGCACTGGTGCGTGCAGCCGGTCGAGAGCGCGGTGAACGTGCCTGCGGTCGGCTGCAGCACCACGAACTGGCTGTAGGGCGCACCCGGCGCGCTGCACTGCTGATCGGTGAAGCGCGCGTCGCTATAGATCTTGCCGCCGCCGAGCGGGATGTCGCCCACCGGGATCACGAAGGTGTTGGCGTCCTGGGTGCACGCTGTGCTGCAACCGGTGGTGCCCGTCGAGCCCGAGCCCGTCGCTCCCGTGGACGCCGAGCTGCCGCCGCTCGTGCTGGTGTTGATGGAGCCGCCGTTGGTGGTGCCCGTGAACCCGCCCTGGCTGGCGCCGGTCGTCGTCGAACCGGCCGTGGTCGTGCCCCCGGTGGCGCCTGTCGTCGAAGAGCCGTCGGGGCTCGAGGCGCCACAGCCGACCGAAGGAAGGGCGACGACCGCGCTCAGCAAGGCGCCGCCGCGCAGCAGCTTGCGCCGATCCAGCTCGGCGCGGAGCAGCAACATCCATCGGGAACCCATCGCGTGCCCTCGCCTCGTGGTTGGTGACTGAGTTGTTCAACGGGCAGCGCGCGAAAACGTGGCGCGCCGCGAGGCGACTCCATGAAACTTCGCAAGGACCCTCGCGCCCCGCGCGGGTCGCGGGTGATCGGTCGCGCGCATCCGCGGGCCGGCTTCTTCGTTTCTTCAGAGTGGGCGGCGTGAGGCCGCTCCCGGCCGGGCCCGTGCGGCCGGAGTCGTCGAGGACAACGTGACATCGCAACGTGAACGACGCGGCCGCGACACGGCCGTCGTGGGATTGCTCTGCGCCATCGCGCTGCTTTGTGCCGCAGTGCTCTTCTTGCCGGGCTGCGGCGGCGGAGTCGGCCCGGGCGGCTTGGGATCTTCCGGTGGCCTGGGTGACGGCGGCTCGAACTGCGGCGCCGACACCTGGAACAGCTTCGCCCAGGGCTTCTTCGCCACGAACTGTGGCGGCTGCCACGGGTTCGCGTCGTCGAAGTCGGGTGTGAACGGTCAGGCAGGAGCGATTCGGTCGCGCATCGACTCCGGCTCCATGCCACCCGGCGGCGGCGTGAGCAGCGCCGACATCGACCGCATCGACAACTGGATGGATTGCGGAGCGCCCTGATCGCTCACGGGCTCGGCAGCGTCCCGACGTTCGATATGGCCACCGGCGTTGCCGGCGCGCGCCGCAGCGTCAAGACGAGCGCCGTGGCAGCGGCAGCGAAGATCAGCAGCGAGAGGAACTGGCTCGTCGACAGCACGCCGAAGACGAACCCGCGCACCGGATCGCCGCGAAAGAACTCGATCACGAATCGGATGACTGAGTAGGCGAGCGCGTAGGTGAGCGCCAGCTGTCCGTCGAAGCGCCGCTTGGGCGCCAGGCGAAGGAGGAACGTGAACAGCACCAGCTCGCAGAATGCCTCGTAGAGCTGCGTCGGGTGGACCGGCACGCCGCGCAGCGCGGGATCCACGGCGCCGGAGGTGAAGCGAACACCCCACGGCAAATCGGTGGCGCGGCCGTGGCAGCAGCCCGCGAAGAAGCAGCCCAGCCGGCCGATGATGTGCACGCCCGAGAGGCAGGCGAGCAGGATGTCGAGCGAGGCCACGACGGGCAGCTTCCGCCAGCGCGAGTAGACGACCGCGACCAGGCCGCCGAGCAGCGGTGCGCCGAGGAAGTCGAGCCCGCCGTCGCTGAGCGCGAAGACCTCCATCGGGTGCGCGCTGAAGTACGTGCGGTTCACGATCACGAAGAGCAGCCGCGCGCCGGTGACCGCGCCCGCGATGGCCCAGAAGGCGAGGTCGTAGAGCGCGCTCGCGGGCTGGCCATAGATCGGCGCCAGGTGCCGGAGGATGGGAATCAGCATCAGCGCGCCAATGCCCATCGCCAGGCCGTAGCTCGTGACCGGGTGGCTGCCGATGTGGAAGAGCACGGGGTACATGGCGATCCGCGTATAGCTCAAGGGCGGCGTGAGGAGAAAGGCGCTGCGGGCTGCCGGGCGCTTGCTGGCTTCCTAGGTTCGCCGGTCGCGCACCTGCAGCGTCCCGGTCATCCGCGAACCGATGAGCTCGAGCACGGCGTCGAGCTGCACCTGAAGCGATGCGGGCTCCGGCAAGTTCCTCGCTGCGAGGAGGACCCGATTCTCGAATTCATCGAGCAGCACCACGCGAACCTCTGGGAACGGCGCCCCGACGCTGCGCTCGATCGCGATCCAGTTCCGCGACGGACTGGGCAGGAGATTGAAGACCGCCAGCCCTCGCGCCGACAGCTTCCGCGCGATCAGCTTGGGCAAGACGTCGAACGACACATCGGGCTTCTGCACGTCGCCGTCTTCGAGCTGCATGGAGAGGTCCTCGACGATGCACGGCTGGCGTCGCCGCTGCCTTCGCATGAAATCGACCGCGTCGGTGCGGGTGACGGAGACGTCGCCGGCCCAGGCGCGCGCGTGTCGCTGGAAGAGCCGCGCGCCAGTGAGATCGAGATCGATGCCGTGCACGCGGTCGTCGCGGCCGAGCGCGCGAAGCGGCGCGATCATCCCGCCCGCCGCGAAGCCGAGGAGCGTGACCTCGTCGCCCCCAGAGAGCGCTGCCAGCGCGGCGGCGAGGACATCAAAGACGCTGTGGGTCGGCCCAGGGCGCACGGGCAGCTCGCTGATGACGTGGCGTCCGTGCACGAGGCGGACGCTGCCGCGGGTCTTCCGCGTCTTCATGGTGGGCACCGACTACCTCGAAGCCGACTGCGGGTACGCGTCCTTCATCAACTGCGCCAACTTCCGCAAGCTCTCGGCCAGCGGCGAGCCCTTGCGCCAGATGAGCGCCAGCGTCCGTGCGGGCGAGGTCGCGAGGGGACGCAGCGTCAGGTTGGCCGCGCGCCTCTCCGTGGGCGCCGCGAGCTCGGGCAGGAGCGTCACGCCCGCGCCGCCTGCGACCATCTGCGCCAGCGTCGCCAGGCTCGTCGCGCGGAACTCGAGCTCGTGGACGTGCGCCCGCTGGCAGAACGCCAGCGCCTGGTCGCGAAAGCAGTGCCCTTCGTCGAGCAGGAGCACGTCCTCGTCGCGCAGCTCGGAGAGGTGCACCGGGCCGCGCCCCTTGGAGAGCGGATGGTCGGCCGGCGCCGCCACCACGAACGGATCGCGCGCGAGCACCGCGTGCTCCACGTCGCCAACTTCTGCCTCGAGCGCGACCACCGCGGCGTCGAGGTTGCCTGCTTGCAGCGAAACCACGAGATCGGCCGTCTTCTCTTCGCTCCAGGCGAGCATCAGCTTGGGCAGCTTGCGGCGAACGAGCGGAGTCACCCGCGGCAGCAGATAGGGCGCGACGGTGGGAATCACGCCCAGTCGCAGCGTCCCACTCAGCGGCTCGCCGAGCAGCCGGGCCGCCTCGGCGAGGTCGTCCGCTTCCACGAGGAGCCGCCGGGCGCGCGGCAGGAGCGTCTCGCCGGCCGCCGTGAGCAGCACCCGTCCGTGCCCGCGCTCGAAGAGCACCGCGCCCAGCGCCGCTTCGAGCTGGGCGAGCTGGGCGGACAGCGCCGGCTGGGAGACCGCGCACGAGGCCGCCGCCTTGCGAAAGCTCAAGGTCTCCGCGACGGCCACGGCGTACTGGAGCTGCCGCAGCGAGAAGGGGTGGGGCGCGTGGCGCACGATAGCTCCCGGTTATCGACTCCATCTAAACGATGTCTTGGCCGTATCGCCAGCAGAAGCGCACGCTCTCACCCGTACGCAAACGAAGAACGGAGAGACCCATGACCTCGAAAGAACGGACGATGGACATCGGCATCGACGCGAAGGCGCGCAAGCAGATCGTCGATGGGCTCGCGCGGCTGCTGGCGGACACGTACACGCTCTATTTGAAGACGCATAACTTCCACTGGAACGTCACCGGGCCGCAGTTCCAGACGCTACACTTGATGTTCGAGACCCAGTACACGGAGCTGGCGCTGGCGGTGGATCTCATCGCCGAGCGGATCCGCGCGCTCGGGCACCCGGCGCCGGGCAGCTACGCGGCGTTCGGGGCGCTCTCGAGCATCAAGGAGGAGACCGGCGTGCCGCCCGCGACGGGGATGATCGAGCAGCTGGTCCAGGGCCAGGAGGCGGTGGTGCGAACCGCGCGCGAGATCTTCCCCGTGGTCGACGCTGCGCACGACGAGCCGACCGCGGATCTGCTCACCCAGCGCATGCAGGTGCACGAGAAGACCGCGTGGATGCTGCGCAGCTTGCTGGCGTGACGAAGGCGCGCTCGCGACGAAAATCTCAGACCGCTCCCGGATTCCTGAGGTGCGCGCGGTCGCACGGCCCAGTATCTAGGCGCGATTGCGCGCGGCACCGCACTTGCTGGAAGGTGCGACATGCGCACCCTCGCCTTCGGCTCGCTGGCCCTCGCCCTCGCGGGATGCTTCGTCAGTCCGGGTGATCGCAGCGGCTCGACGACCGGCACGTCGGCCACCACGGCGGCGAACGGAACCGGCGCGACCTCCGGAACGGGCTCGACCGCCGCGGCCAGCAGCACCTCGTCCAGCACCGGGGCCTCGAGCAGCGGGAGCAGCACCGGCGGCTGCGTGGTCGACTCCGACTGCCACCGGTCGGGCCCCGACGAGTGCAACATCTGCACGGACATGCGGCTGGTCTGCGATCAAGGCGCGTGCGTGTGTGCGTGCCAGGTCGGCTCGAGCTCGGGAACGAGCAGCAGCTCGGGCTCCACCGGCAGCAGCTGCTGGGGCGATGTGGACTGCCCGCCCGTCGCCGGCGTGAGCCAATACTGCGACATCGCCGTCTCCGAATGCGACGGCAACCTCGGCGCGGTCACGCCATCGCCGGGCGTGTGTCACCGCGACTGCGTCGACGGGAGCTGCACCTGCACCCGCGATGACGACTGCCCGATCTTCGGCTGCGACACCACGCGAGGACAGTGCAACGTGGGCGGCGTGTTCTGTCCGAACGCGCCGCCGTGTCCCGACGGCTGCACCGACTCACACCTCGCCGTGGTGGTGTGTCCCTTCTGCCTCTGCAGCGCGTGCCCGGAGCCCGATGCGGGAGGCGATCCCTGCGGCGGCTGCAGTGCGGGTTTCACGTGCTGTGGCGCCCAAGGTGGCGTGGTGCTGATGGACGGCGGCGGAGCGGGCGGGCCGAGCTACGCGTGCCACGCGCTGGAGGTCGACGGCGGGTGCCCGCCGGGCGCGATCTGCGCGGAGTCGTCGACGGGGATGATCGAGAGCTGCAACTTCTACTACCCGTAGCCGCGTGAGGCGTCCGCGTCAGTAGCGGCGAGGAAACGCCTGCCAGCCCTCGGACTGGAGGCGGCCGCCGCGGACCAACAGGATATTTTGGAATTGAAAGATCGCGTCGCCTTCGCGCGGGTGTTGAAAGATCCAATCGCCTGGCGAGATCGAGAGCGAGCTCGGCCCCACCATCCATGACTGGTTGGGGACGAGGTTCTCGTTCTCGGGGTCGTTCACGAGCGGCGCCTCGTCAACACCGAGCGGCCATACGAACTCCGCTGCCCAACCGCCGCCGTAGATGGTGAAGCTCTTCTGGTCGCTGTTGGTGGTCTCGAGCGGCTTGGTGACCACCGGCAGCACCACGGAGTCGTAGGTGGCCAACACCGGCGTGGCGATGAAGCTCGCGGGTTTCAAGTTGCCAATCAACGTGCCCGGGTAGGCCGCCGGTCGGAGCATGCCGCCGCCGGCTGCCACATCGTTCACCGGTCCAACCCGATCTTTGTAGAGCGGAAAAGTCGCGCTCCCGCCGCTGTTGAAGACGAGGTCGTCGCTCACGAGCCCTGCGAACTGCGCGTGCAAGACATCCACGAACGATTGATAAGTTTGAGTGACGGTCTTGAAGGTCTGTCGAATGCTCTCCTCTTCGAGCCCGGGCGCGGCGGGCACGTTCGCGACGTGGCCGTCGTAGCCCAGGATTCCCGCGAAGCGAATGGCGCTGGGGTTGGCAGTGAAGACGCTGAGCACCGCGGGCAGGTCGCTCGGCGTGCGAACGCCGCCGCGGTGCAGCCCGACGTCGACCTCCACGCCGACCTGGAGCGTCACCGACAGGCTCGTCGCCAAGGTCACCAGCTCCCGGGCGCGCGCCGGCGTATCGGCCAGGAACCGCACGCGCTGAACGACGCCGCCCAGATCCTGCGCGGAGTACGTGTGGAGGAACTGGATGACCGCGGCGATGGGTTGCGGCTTGCCGACCATGACCTGCGCGTTGGGAAACGCTGCCAGGATGGCCGGCAAGAACGGCAGGTGCAGGACGAGGAAGCGATCGACGCCGGTTCTGGTATTTATATAATTGAGTACGTCGATCGAGGGGAGCGACTTCTCGACGATGCGGTAGCGGTCCTTGCCGATTGCGCCCACGATGGCGTCCGCGTTCGCGTCGACGCGGTCGAGGTCGATGATGATCTGCGGCGTCCCGAAGCCGGCCGCGGTCAGGTCTTGCGCGAGCTGGCTGAAGTACGCTCCATCCGGCATTCCCGGCGTGCCGGCGGCGCACTTGTCACCGCTCTCGGTGGCGCCACTTGCAGATTCGCAGGTAACGCTCGGGGCGCACGACACGGTGGAGAGCGCACCCGCCGCTGCGAACGCACCTTGAAGAAATGCGCGTCGTTTCATGATGGCCGCGGCTCCCTCAAAAGATCCCCGAGATGCCGACCGAGTTGGGGCCGATGCTGGGCACCACGCGAAGTGCAAGGCGATGGGGTTCGAGCTCGACGGCAGGCTTCAGCCGGGTATGCGAAGACATTTCATAGCCCGCCATGGCGCCGAAGATGGGAAGTGTTCCGGCGATCATCAGCGTGGCCTGCGTGCTCTTGATCCCGAGGAGGCCGGCCGCGGCGCCGGTTCCCGCCGCGCTGCCAATCAACGTCCAGCCGAAAGATCCATCGCCGCCCATCGCCCGACCGCCGAGCCAGACGCCGGGCGCGGTGCCCAGCGCCCCGACGGCAGTGCCAATCCACAAGCCGGCTCCGGCCTCGTGGCCCGAGGCGACATCGACGCTCAATCCGGCGTACGCACCCACCACCTCGGAGGGCACGCCGATGCCGGCACCCAGCAGGAACTCGACGCCCATTCGCCCCGCGCGCAGCCCCAATGCGGCGCGGGTGCTGAGGTTGTCATCCCAGGGTTGGGGCAGGAGGGTTGGCTTCTCCGGAGCGCTCGGCGGATTGGCTTGCGCGCTGGGCACGTCCTCGGCCCAGGCGGCGGTTGAAAGGCACAAACTCAAAAGTATCCAACTCAGGAGTCTCATGGGTCCCCCAATCACCGTACGCATGAACGTCGAGCCGGTTTCGCATGCGGTCGGGACCCTGATGCAATCGATGTGCGAGCCCGGTTTCACCAGGGGTGCGGGTCGGGGCCTCATCAGGCGAGGGCGCCAGCCGCACGATTCCGCGTTTCTGACTCGATGAGCTCGCTGACGCAGCGCGTTCGGATTGCGGAGGCTGTCAGAAATTGGTCGCGACCACGGTTGAGATCGGGCGCCGTCAGTTCGCCGCGCGCTTGTGCAACAGGCTCTCCACCATCTCCAGGAGCGAGTTGAGGTCGATCGGCTTGGGCAAGAACGCATCGAACCCGGCGCTCAGCGCGCGCTGGTGATCGTCGTTGTGCGCAAACGCCGTGAGCGCGAGCGCAGGAATGCTTCCCGATACTCCCGCAGCCTTCCGGAGGCTGCGCACCAGCTCGTAGCCGTCGCGGCCGGGCAGGGCGATGTCGGAGATGAGCAGGTCGAAGCGGTCCTTCTGGAGCTGCGCCTCCGCCTGCTCCGCGCTCTCCGCCACCGCCACCTGCGCGTTGAAGGCCTCGAGCAGCTCCGCCACCATCGCCCGCGAGTCGGCGTGATCCTCCACCAGCAGGATGCGCGAGCCGCGCAGGTCGGGTGTGTCGTTGGCCGCGTCGGCTGCTGGCCGCTCCGGCGGCTCCGCGCTGGCGCCGAGGCGTGGCAGGCTCACCGTGAACGTGGCGCCCCGACCCTCGCCCTCGCTCGACGCGGCGATGGTCCCGCCGTGCAACGCCACCAGGTGCTTGGCGATGGCCAGGCCCAACCCGAGGCCGTCGCGCCCGCGCTCGGTGCCCGTCTCCGCTTGGCGGAAGCGCTCGAACACGTGCGGCAGGAACTCGGGCGAGATGCCCTGCCCGTTGTCGGCGACGGTGAGCTCCAGGTTCGGGCCGGAGTTGGAGAGCGTCACCGTGACCTTGCCCTGCTCCGGCGTGAACTTGAGCGCGTTGGTGAGGAGGTTCCAGACCACCTGCTGGATGCGCTCGGCGTCGGCCTTCGCCCGGTGCGCGCCCGGGGCGATGACCTTCTCGATCGTCACCTCGCGCTTGGACGCCAGCGGCTGCACCGATTGGATCGCCGCGTCCACGATCTCGCTCACCTCGAGCGGCTCGAGCTGCACGCGGATCTTGCCCGCGAGGATGCGCGAGACATCGAGCAGGTCGTCGATGAGCTTCTTCTGCGCGGCCGCGTTGCGCTGAATGATCGCCGCGGCCTGCTGCTGGCGCGCGGGCGAGAGCGCCACCCGCCCGAGCATGTGCGCCCAGCCGAGGATGGCCGTGAGCGGGGTGCGCAGCTCGTGCGACACCACGCTCAAGAAGTCGTCCTTCACCCGGTTGGCCTGGTGGGCCTCGGCGAGCAGCCGCGAGTTGTCGGCAGCGAGCGCGGCCAGGCCCGCCAGCTTCTGTGCTGTCACCAGATCGAAATCCGTATAGCGCCGCTGCGATTCCGCCATCACCAGCGTCAGCGCGCCGATCACCCGACCTCGCGCGATCAGCGGCACCACGATGCTGGAGTGGGGATCCAGCGAGCGGAGCACGTCCTTGGTGGCGTCGTCGTAGGGCGCGTCGTCGATGAGCTTGCGCGGCACCTCGCGGCGGAACTCGGGCTTGCCCGTGGCCATCACCCGCGCGAACGCCGAGAGGGCCTTGCTGCCCTTGGCCATCTTCTCCTCGAGCTCGTGCAGGAGCAGCACCTTCGCCGGATCCGCGTGCTCCATCGCGATGCGCGTCGCGCGGCCGGTCTCGTCGAGCATGTCAATGGCGCACCAGTCGGCCATGGCCGGCACCGCGAGCCGCGCCAGCACCGAGAGGGTGACCTGGTGCTCGAGCGGCGAGGAGAGGAGCACCGCGGCGTCGCGCAGGAAGGTCTCGCGCTCGAGCAGGGCGTCGCGCAGCCCGAAGTCGCGGCGGCTCAGCACCAGGAGCCCGAGCACGAGCAGCGCCTGCAAGATCGACGCGCCCAGCGCCACCACCATGCTCCGGCGCGCCACCTGCGACGCTTGCTGCTCCTGGCTGGCAAAGGACGCGTCGGTCTCCTGCAACATCGCGTCCAGCAGCTCGCGGATCTGCCGCATGAGCCGCTCGCCCTGGCCAGAGCGCACCTGAAGCAGCGCGTCGTCCTTCTGGCCGTGCTCGGCGAGCGTCACCGTCTGGCGCAGCTCCGCCATCTTCTCGTGGGCGAGCCCGGCGAGCGCGAACGCCTGCGAGACCTGAGCGGGGCTGCCGCGGACCAGATCGCCCACGCGCGCGAGCTCGGGGTCGAGCCGCGCCTCCGCGTCTTGGTAGGGCTGGAGGTAGCTCGCATCGCCGCTGACCAGGTAGCCACGCTGGCCGGTCTCGGCGTCGGTGAGCGTGCCTTGCACGTCGGCGAGCGCCTGGTGCACGTGCATGCTCTGGCGGATGGCGAGGCCAACCTGGTCGCGCGCGCGAACGGCCTCCCACTCCGTGACCCCGAGCGCGAGGGCCACCGCGAGCGCGACGGCGAAGGACACCACGATTCGTGTGGGCATGCGGGGAACCCGACGGCTCGAGCTGACGCCGACTTCCCCCAGCGCGCAATCTAGCGATGCCGGAATTGGGTGCCAGTGCGTGCGGCGCGCGGCGTCGGGAGCCGCACAGTCGTGAAGCTTGCGGAGAAGCACCCCTTCGTGGCGTCAGCCCGCCCACGGCTCGCCGCAGTGGGGACACATTCGCGCGCGCTCGGCCTCGGCCTCATCCACGCGCTCGTAGCAGGTCGTGCAGGTCTTCAGGACGCGTGCGGGTGCGCCGCCTTCCACGCGCATCGGTGCCACCGCAGGCCGCGCCGCGGCGAGTGGCTCGGGCATGGGCATGCCTCGCGACCAGATGAGCTCGAGCTCGGGCTCGGAGCTCGACGGCGTCGCGCCCTCCACCACCGGCACATCCGCGAGCTTGGCGGCGTCGGGGACGGTGAGCGGCTCGACGGGCAGCGCGACGAGGATGAGCCCAAGGGTCACGTGGATCACGCCGTCTCCTGGCGCTGGCCGCGCACGAGCCTACGGGATCGGGAACGCTCACGTTGGGTGAAAGAGGATCTCTCCCAAACCTGCGAACTCGATCCCTTCTTGAGGGCAGACCCTGATCATGATCAAGGCGCGCGAGGAAAGCTGGGCGCAAGCTGCCGTGCATGGTTGCTCCCACCGTCACGCCGTCCGCTGAGCCGCTCGCCGCGTCCTCGGCGCACCCCGCGCTGCGCCCCGCGATCACGGCGGCGTGGGCCTGGCTGCGCGTGCACGGCCCCATCTCCGCGCTGCTGATCGTGGGCGCGGCGCTGCGCAGCTTCCGGCTCGGCGAGGTGAGCGGAATGCTCATCGGCGACGAGTGCTGGTACGTGCAGGACGCCCGGGTGATCCTCGGCTTGCCGGTGATGCTCAAGAACCTGCCCGCGGCGCCGCTGAGCGGGCTGGACCCGAACTCGGAGCACCCGCCGCTGGCCAAGCTGATCATGGCCGGCTCGATGCGGCTCTTCGGCAACACGGAGATCGCCTGGCGCATCCCCAGCGTGATCCTGGGGACGCTCTCGATCCTGCTGCTGTACGCGATCGTGCTGCGTCTCGGCGGCTCGCGGAAGCAAGCGTGGCTGGCGGCGTTCGTGCTGGCCTTCGAGAACCTCTCGTTCATCCACGGCCGCATCGCCATGCTCGACATCTACGTCGTCGCGTTCGTGCTGCTCGCGACGTGGCTCTATCTCACGAGGCGCTTCGAGCTCGCGGGCGTGGTCTTCGGCGTGGCGGCACTTTGCAAAGTGAATGGTCTCTTTGGCCTGGGGGCGATGCTGCTCTACGACCTGGTGCGCGCGCGCAGGCACCTCTGGCCGATTCCCTGGCGCTGGCTCTGGCCGCGCGCGCGGGCGGTGATCTTCGCGCTCGGCTTCTTCCTGCTCGGGCTGGGCGCGCTCGATGCGTACTGGACCGAGTACCGCAGCCCATTCGCGCACCTCTCACACATGTTCAGCTACCACGCGAGCCTCAAGCACGTGGGCCGCCCCGAGGGGAACGAGAGCACGCCCGGCGACTGGTGGCTCAACGGCGGCGCGTTCAACTACATGACCTGGACGCAGACCGTGAACGGCGTAAGCAAGTACACCGTCTTCCGCGCGGCGATGAACGAGTACGTCATCTTCGCGGCGCCCATGGCGCTCTTCTATGCGGCCTGGCGCGCCTGGAATCGCTCGCGGCTGGGTGCTTTTGCGGTCGCCTCGCTCATCTGCATGTTTGGCCCGATGTTCGCAGCCTGGGTACTTGCAGATCGCAAGTCCTACATTTTCTACATGGTGCCTTCGGTGCCGGCGATCGCCTGTGCCATTGCGCTCATGGCGCCCAAGCTCCCTCGGCCGGCGCAGTGGGGCTTCGTGGTGGCGGTGCTCTACGCCTACGCCTTCAACTTCCCGTTCAAGTACCTCTGAGTGTGAAATGAACCTTCGACTATCGATGTACACATTCGTGATGTGCGCGTCGGGGATGGTCGTGGAGTGCCCTCCTGCGCTCGCCCAGGACATCCCCGGCATCAACGGGCACATGACCGATCCGGATCGCCGACTTAGCGACGCGGACAAGAAGGCCATCGAGGATCAGTTGAGCGGGCTCCAGGAGGAGACGCACGTCGACATCGCGGGATGGGTGACCCACGCGGCCGACAATCAAGTGGAGGAGCTCGGCGCCCGCGCCTACCGGCAGTGGAACATCGGCAAGGCCTGGGACAACGGCGTCTTCTTCGTGATCCCCGCGACGGGTCGCGCGCACCTCATCGTCGATCGTGCGCGGCCCGAGCTCACCGCGGCGGAGCAGGCGCGCGTGCTCGCGGCCGACCGACCGGAGGCGCCGCTGGCCACGCGGCTCAACGCGCTCGCAGACACCGCGGGCTCGCTGGTGAAGGCCAAGGTCTTTCACGCGCGGCCGCCGGGGCCCAAGGACGGTCGGCGCGCGCTCGCCTACGGCGCGGGAGCGGTGGCGATGGCATTGGGATCTGGGCTGTTCGGGCGGAGGAAGCGCCGCCCCTCGGCCGGGAGCAGCCGGAGAGAGGAGGTGCACCGTCCCCTGGCATGAAGTTGAAGTTCAGCTCTCGGAGCCGCGCGCCAGCTGTTGGAGGGCGGGAATGTCGCGGGGCGCGTGCGGGGCTCGCGCATCCACGAGCCCGCGTTCCACCAGCCGGCGCAGGCTCCGGGAGTACGTTTCGGGCCGCATGTGCAGCATGCGCGCGATGGCCGTCTTGGTGAGCTTCACCGGTGGCGATGCGGCGCGCTCGAGCAGAAAGCGGCTCACGCGCGCCAGACACTTGCCGCTCTGGTCATGTCGGTCGGATTGACTCGCGGCCTGCTCGTCGAGCGAGAGTTCCATCATCGCGCGCGCGGGGCTGAGCGCGTCGCCGACCCAGTGCTTCAGCGCGTCGACGGAGAGCGTGCACAACTTCACGGGCGTGAGCGCGACAGCTCGCGCGCACGCCGTCCCGCCGCGGAGCGCCTCGGCGCCGAGCAGCGAGGTGGGGCCGCGCACGGACGCCGGGCCGCTGGACGGCTCCACCGACACCAGGCCTTCGCGAACGAAGAGCAGCCGGTCTGCGACCTCGCCCTCGTGAGTCAGCGTGGCGCCGGCGGCGCGGGAGATGGGCGACCACGGACAGCGATTCGGCGACGACGCTTGACCGAGGATGCACGCGGTGCACTGCGACACGGGGCGCTTGAAGCTCATCGCGACACCGCCCGGCGCAACGGCGCGTCGCCCGCGAGGCCGCGCAGCGTGGAGAGCAGCTCGCGTTCGAAGTCCACGTTCATCTCCTTCGAGTCGAAGAAGGGGTTCATCATGCAGAGGCGCAGGAGCACCAACGCGTCGGTGTCGCGGACCATCCCCAGTTGGCCCAGCACGGCATCGAGGTACGCGCCGTAGCGCGTGGTCGAGAGCTCGGTGCGCGAGACGATGAACGGCCCGCCGGCGCCCGGCGCGAGCGCTTCGAATGCACGCTCGGTGGCCGCGTTCGCCTCCGACAGCCGCTGTCCGTCCCTCGCGATGAAGATGCCCAGGATGTTCGACTCCGCGTGCGGCACCACCCGCAGCGGGCCGCCGAGCGCCCGAAGTCGGTGTTCGAGTCGCTGCTTGATGCGCACGGTGCGCCCGAGGATTCGTCCGTAGCCGTCGGCGTTGAGCCCGATGGTGCGCGCGGTGAGCCAGGTCGCGACGGCGCCCGCTGCCGAGCGCGAGCCCTCGAGCGTGAACGGCCCCTTGTCGCGCGAAGGATCGAACTGGAGATACGGCCCGCCGAAGCTGCGCGTCTGGTCGTCAGCGCCGCGCCGCACCAGCAACGCACCCGAGGCGAACGGCACGTAGCCGAGCTTGTGCGGATCGAGGGTGATCGAGTCGGCGCGGCGGAGCGCGCGCAGCGCCCGCGTGGTCTCGACGGAGAGCGGCGAGGTGCCCTGCTTGTCGAGCGTGCAGAGGAGCCCGCCGTAGGCGGCGTCGACGTGGTGCCAGAGGTGCAGCCCGCGCTTGGCGCGCCAGGTGTCGAGCAGCGCCTGCACCTCGTCGATGGGATCGACAGCGCCGAGCTCCGTGGTCCCCGCAACCGAGACCACCATCAGCACCGGCCGCGCTTCCCGCTGCGCGCGCTCGAGGAGCTGCGAGAGGTGCGCGACCGAGAGCTTCCCCGTTGCGTCGAGCTCGATGTGCCAGAGCGCTTCGTCGCCGAGCCCGAGCAGCGACGCGCCCTTCGTCCAGCTGTAGTGGTGATGCTGCGGCACGAGCAGCACCGGCCCGCGGAACGGCTCGTCGAACACCTGCGCCAGCGCGGCCGTCGCTTGCCACGGGCCCTGGTCCGCGAAGTTCCAGCGCCGCAGCGCCGCAGCCGGCGGCGCGCCGAACCGCCGCCAGCCCTGGTGCGCTGCTTCGAACAAGCCGAGCTGCGTCCCGTGCGCGAAGCGCCGCTGGGCGCCCGCCGCGAGCCACGACGCCAGCCGCGCGCGCGCCCGAATGAGCGCCTCCAGATTTGCGACGGTGCCGCCCGAGGTGAAGTGGCCGTGCCCCGTGCGCAAGCCGACCGCCGCGAGCAACGCGCGCACCGCTTCGTCCTCGAGCTGCGTGCCCACCCGCGACGACTCGCCGGAGATGTTGTTCGGGTTGTGCAGCAAGGCCACCAGGTGCCCGAAGAGTGCGGGCAGCGAGATCTCGCTGAACATGTGGCCCACGTAGCGCGGCGAGAACTTGGGCAGCTCGTCCTCGAAGCGCGCCAGCAGCTCGCGCAGCGCGGCCTCGGCGCGCGCGCGGCGGGCCTGGAACTGCGGCGAGCCCACGTCGCGCACGCTGATGGCGCGCCCGTCTTCGGGATGCAGGTGGCGGCGCCAGGCGAAGATGGACTGCAGCACTTCTGTCGCGAGCGCCTGCACCCACGGCCCGTTCTCGGCTTGGGGACCGAGGAAGAAGCTCTTGGTGGCCACGTCGGCCGGCTCGCAGCGTTGGCTCATGTCGCGCTCTCGATGGTGGCCCTCCGGCACGTGTTGCATTCGCAGTGCCGACGTCGCCCGCCGGGAGGGCGGGCCAGGGCGCGCAAACGGTGCCCGTGAGCGTCGATCGAACGCAGGCCCTGCGCGCTGATCGGGATCAAGATCTCGGCCTACACGCGTGACCCCGCGATGACGCGCGCAGCGCGACGCTTGGCGCATGCACACCACCATCGCTTCGACCCCCCTCACCAAGCCGCTCATGCGCGGCTGGTCGCACCTCGGCGCGTTCATGGCTGCGCTCGTGTACGGGACGCTCTTGCTGGAGCACGCGCGGGCCGGCGCGCGCGGCTTTGCCGCGACCTACGTGGCCTCACTGCTCACGCTCTTCGGGACGAGCGCGCTCTACCACTGCGCCTTCTGGAGCGTGGCGGCGCGGCGCGTTCTGCGGCCGATCGATCACTCGGCGATCTTCGTGCTCATCGCGGGGACGTTCACGGCGTTCGCGGCCGCGCTCGACACACCGCACGCGCGCGGCTTGCTGTGGGCCGGTTGGACCGCGGCGCTGCTCGGAGCGGCGCGCGCCATCTTCTGGCATTCGGCGCCGAAGAAGCTGGTCGCCGCACAGAGCGTGCTGACGGGCTGGCTGGCAGCGGCGTTCGTGCCTGCGCTCGCCCACGCGCTGCCTGCGAGCTCGCTCGTGCTGATTGGTCTGGGCGGCGCGCTCTACACCTTGGGCGCGATGATCTTCGCCTTCCGGCGCCCGAACCCGTGGCCGCGCGTGTTCGGGTTCCACGAGATCTTTCACTTGCTGGTGATTGCCGGCGCGGCGGCGCAGTTCGCGGCGGCGTGGCGGGTGCTGACCTGAGCGGGTCACTCCGCCGACGCAAGCTCCAACTCGAGCGCGCGCAGAAGCAGCAGGTCGTTCCAAATGCACGTGGTGGATGAGGTCGATCTCCAGGGCCTCGAGTCCCTGAGGCATGAGCGGGTAGCTGGTGCAGGCGCCGTTCGGGATTGCGTAGCCGCTCGTCAGCCGACGCAGCTCCGCGAGAATCTCTCCCGCGGCGTCTTGCTGCACCGACATCGCCCGGATGGGGTTGGCGATCTTGCCGAATGGCGGCGTCGCCATCATCGTCCCCGACTCGCGCGCGAGCTCCAGCGCCGCGATGTACGAGAAGAGCACCCGCTCCTCGCGGATCAGGTGCGGCTCCATCTCCGCGTAGAGATCTTCGAAGCGCGCGCGCACCTGCGCCAGCTCGGGGTGCAGCGCCCCGTGGCCGCGGTGGACCCGCTCCACCAGAGGCGCCAGCCGCTCGAGCTCGCTGCGGGTGAAGGTGGGGTGCATCTCGAGGATGAAGTCGATGAGCGCGCCCAGCGTCGCCTCGCTCCAGGAGGGCATGGGCGCGGCGAGGCCTTCCTGCATTTCGTCGTGCAGCTCCTGGAGGACGCTCCGCTGCGCCGGCCGCCGCCTCGCAGGCCGCGATCAAGCTGCGTCCGTCGCCACAGCAGTCGTCGAGGTGGTGGACTGTCGAGGCCCCGCACGGCAAGAGGGTGCGGCACCAACAGCTCGCGTAGCGGGATTTGGAGCGCGATGTCCATGGCGCCTCCAGGTTGGGCGCGCTCGATCGGGGGCTCATCCAACATGGGGCGGAGCGGCGCGCGCGTCCTTGATCGGAATCAACGTCCGGGCCTGTCGCTCGACCTCGCTTGGGTTCAAGCGTCTCGGCGACATTCTGCGAGTGCCGCTTCGCCTCCTGCACTTCCGCTCGATCGAGCGCCGGCAATAGCCAAGCTCCACCTCACACTGATACAAAATCCGCCATTGCCTGCGAGCGCAGCGCATCTCGGACACGACGAGACGTGACGGACCACGAGCAACCCTCTCAAGCCGCCTTCGAGCTCTCCTTCCGGACCCTGGCCGACAATGCGCCGTGGGCCATTCTCCTCCTCGACGACGACCGGATCGCCTACGCCAACGCCGCCGCCGCGAAGCTGACCGGCCGCGCGTCACGCGAGGCGCTGGTGGGCGCGTCGGTCGCCTCGATCTTCCATCCCGAGGACGCCGCCGAGGCCGCCGACTGGCTTCGCAGTGACGCCGCCGTCCTCGAGAAGCCGCAGATTCACCGGCTCGTCTGGCCCGGTGGCGAGGTCCGGCAAGTGGAGACACGGGCGGTGGCCATGGCCGCGCCGGCGAGCCACGCCCGAGCGGTGATCCTCAACGACGTCCACGAGCAGTGGCGCATTCGCGAGCAGCTCGAGCGCACCGAGCGCCTGGCGTCTCTGGGGCGCTTGGCTGCGGGCGTGGCCCACGAGATCAACAACCCGGCCGCGGCCATCATGGGCAACGTGACCTTCGTGCTCGAGGAGCTCGAGGGGCGGAGCCTGAACGCCCAGATCTTCGACGCGCTCAACGACTCGCTGGAGGCGGTGCGTCGCATCGCCAAGATCGTGCATCAGCTCAAGCTCTCCACGCGCTCGGCGACCGTCGGGGCGCCGCTGAGCCCGGTCTCGGTGCTCGGCGCGGTGAACACGGCGGTGCGGCTGCTCGCGGTGACCGCCACCGAGACGACGGTGGAGGTGGACATCGCCGACGACCTCCGCGCCCTCGCCGACGAGGTGTTCCTCGGCCAGGTGCTCAACAACCTGCTCACCAACGCGCTCCAGGCAGCGCGGCCCGGAGCGCCTCCGCGCGTGACGGTTCGCGCCCGCGTCGACGCCGAGCGCGTCTACATCGAGGTGGAGGACCAGGGCACGGGCATGGACGAGGTGACGCGCAAGAAGATCTTCGAGCCGTTCTTCACCACCAAGCCGGTGGGCCAGGGCACGGGCCTGGGGCTCTCGGTCACCCAGGGGCTCCTCCGCACCATGGGCGGCGAAATCTCGGTGGAGAGCGAGCTCGGACAGGGGAGCCGCTTCACCATCGACCTCAAGCGCGCGGAGACGGCGCCCGTGGTTCCCGTCGCTTCGAAGGAAGCCGAGCTGCCCGATCCCCCGCTGATGCTCTTGATCGACGACGACCCCTTGGCAGGTCGCGGGATCGCCCGGCAGCTGCGCGACCAGTTCCACGTGATGCTCGTCGAAGGCATCGAGCCGGCGCTGGAGTTCATCGCCCACAACACGCCCGACATCATCCTCTGTGACGTGGTGATGCCCGACGGCGGCGCGGAGCGGTTTCTGGAGCTGATTCGCGAGCGGCACCCGGAGCTGGTGAGCCGCGTGGTGATCACCACCGGCGAGGCCACCAACGCGGAGCACCAGGCCTTCGTGGAGCGGGCCACGAACCCGATGGTGGCCAAGCCGCTGAGTCGCAGCCGGCTCAACGCAGTGTGGAAGCAGGTCAAGCCCGAGGACGGCGACTCGAACTAACTTAGGCCGATTCCGCGCTGGACGAAGCCAACGCGCTACTTGGATTCGGTTTCTTCGTAGGTGGCCAGGTACTCGAAGGCAGGACGGCGCCCGGCGGCGCGCGGGCTCGCGGGAAGAGGCCGCACCACGATCGGCCGGACCGCGCCATCCTCGAGCACCACGCACTCCTTCGGCCGAATCGGCAGCATCAACGGCGAGCTGAAGGCGAAGCCGCCCGGCTCGGATGGCGCGTTGCCGGACTTCTTCTGCGGCTCGAAGCGCCGCCTGATCTCGACCTCCACCGACTCACCGTCCACTCTCACCGTTGCCATCCGAAGTCCTTTCCGAGCGAGGAGGAAACGCCCCCGCGGCGCTCCCTCCCCGGTCACGCTTTGCTTCTCAGTGCCCGAGGCACGCCTCGTTCGGCACCACCGCCGTCACCAGAAACGGCGGCTGCAGTTCGTCCTGCGAAAGGGCCGGGTTCAACCCGGCCAGGCGGTACTCCTGGTCGCTGGTCACGAGCAGCTCGCGCGTCCCGAAGAGCGTGGGCAGCCAGGTGAGCCCGACGGGGAAGTTGAAGAGCGTCGGGTCATCGCCCACCACCTCGCGCGCGCCGGTCTCGACGTCGATGCGGATGACGCGCAGGTGGAACGGATCGCCCACGTAGGCCCAGCGATCGGTGGGCTCACCGGTGGGGAACGCGAGCCCCTCCAGCGCCTCGAGGGTCCCGGCCGGCCGCGCGGATACGGTCTGGATGTCGCTGGCGCGGGCCCCGGGCGTGCGGCTCTGGTCGAGGAGCGTGGCCACCGGCACCTTGTAGAGGCCGCCTAGGCAGCTGCTGGTGAAGTAGAGCTGGTCGCCGCGCTTGGCCAGCGAGTTGATGCCCGGCGCGAAGCCCGGGTCGAAGGGCACGTTGCCGATGGTGATGGCCGGCATGCCGCAGCCGCCGAGCGCAGGCAGGGGCACGGCCGGATTGTCGGGGAAGATGCCCGGCGTGATGGAGCCGTCGCCGTGCACCAGCCACAGGCCGCCGATCACCGACTCGCTCACCACGTACAGGTCGGGGCTCACCACCTCCACGTCCTCGGCGAAGATCACCGGCAGCCCGTCGAAGCGCACCGAGCGCTCCAGCGTGGCCGAGAACTGCCGGGTGCGGGCGTCGTAGCTGTAGCTGTAGTCGTCGACGCTGGGGATGGAGGGCGACACCGGGCTGGGAAAGCCGCCCGAGTCGAGCAGCACCAGGTGCCCCGGGCGCGGGACGCGGACCACGAACGGCAGCCCGAACCCGCCCGCTGGGGCCGGCAGCTCGGCGATTTCACTGCCGGTGAAGCGATCGAGCACGCTCACCTTTCCCGCGAGGGGTAGGGCGATGAAGACCAGCCGCTCGTCAGCGGCGATGCCGTGGGGCAGATCGTTCAGCGCGGTATAGACGAAAGAGGTGTCGCCGCCGTGGTCGGGCCCCGAGTGTCGGGAATCCGCGCGTGCCGCGGACCCTGCGAGGACCACCACCAACCCGAGCCAGCTCAGCATCCGCGCGCCTTCACGCACCATGACTGCCTCCTCGTGCCTGGTTCATCCCCCCGTGCTCCGCTCTTGTGTTCGCTCTTGCCGTCTCCTCGTCTTCGTCAATCGGGTGAACCTGCGTTGATCCAGATCTGCGCCGGACGGCTGCGTCAGCCGGCCTTCATCAGCGAGGGATCACTGAAGGACACGTCCTGGACCACCTGGCCCAGGATCTCGGCGTTGAAGTGATCGGTGAGCTGCACGTAGGCGCACTGCGGGAGCTGCACGGCGCCCAGCCGCGTCTTCTCCACCTCGGCGTCCATGCCCAGGTCGAGGTGGCGCAGCCCGAGCTCCTTGGCGCGCAGGATCGTCCGCCAGAGCAGCTGCCGGTACACGCTCACCTCGCGCTGCACGCCGTCGAGGCCGCAGGCGAAGGCCACGTAGCGGTCGCCGTTGATCAGCGACGCCCCCATCGCAACGGGGCGGCCGTCGGCGGGGCCACCGTGCTGCGGCAGCAGGTGGAGGGTCTGGATCTCCCAGCCCGGCGTCTCCCAGAGGCGCTCGAAGATGTCGCTCGGCAGATCGAAGGTGTTGAGCCGGAGCTTGCGCTGCTTCACGTTGCGGTACAGCTCGTAGAACTGCGTGAACTGCTCCGCGCTGGGCGGGTCGCCGCCTGCGCGCCAGATGCGGGTCACGAACTGGTGCTGCACCTCGAGGGCGTCGGCCCGCACGCGGCGGCGGGTGCGTTGACCGAGGGTCTGGAGGAAGTCGGCCTCGGTCTTCCACTCGCCCAGGTTCAAGGTGTGGCTGGCGAGCATGGGCATCTTCACCAGGCCGTGGGCGAGCAGGTACTCGGCGAGCTCGGGGTCCGGGTCGGGCAGGTCGCGGAGCACCAGCAGCTTGGAGCCGCCCACCTGAAGGATCTGGCCCGCCTCGTGGAGGATGAGGTCCATGGCGGTGCGCCAGGGCGCGCTGCGGTCGAGGTAGAGGTGGTTGCCCTCGCTGAGCAGGCTGCCCATGGCCACCACGCGCGAGGTGAGGAAGTACGGGTCCTGGGCGCGGCGCTCCTCGATGCGGCGCGAGACGTCGGCGCGCATGAGCATGTCGTCCTTCCAGAGCGCCTCGCTGAAGAACGTGGCCGCGATGGGCCGGCCGGCCAGGCGCACGATGAAGTAGTGGAAGGTCCAGTTGCTCTCGGCCTCCTTCCGACCGCGGAAGGTGTCCTCCAGCATCGCCAGCTGTGCGGCGGGGAAGGCGCCGCGGTGGCCCAGCAGCCGGTCCCACTCGGCGCCGTCGAGCTCGCGGATGGAGGTGGCGTACTCCAGCCGCAGATCGACCTCCGCCGGCATGCCCTCGACGCGCGGGCTCGCGCTCGCCGGCTGGTCCAGCTCGAACACCCGCTCCAGCTTGCGCCGCTGCTGCCGTGCGGCGAGCTTCTCGCGGTACGAGAAGAGCGCCTCCACCATCTCGCGGGTGGTCTCCGCCTCGTCGAGCGCGAACGGGTAGTGGTGGGCGATGGCCTGGGCCAGCGCGGTGAGGTCCTCGAAGGTGTGGTGCCGGGTGAGCGAGACCCGCAGCCCGCTGCGCTTGAGCGGGACGGCCGGGTAGGTGGCCACGCTCACGTAGAAGCCCTCGCTCATCAACCGGCGGATGAGCGCGTGGGCGACCTTGAGCGGCCCGGTCTTGATGAACAGGATGGGCGCCAGGTTCTGCTCCAGC
This sequence comes from Deltaproteobacteria bacterium, assembly GCA_018266075.1. Taxonomy (GTDB): domain Bacteria; phylum Myxococcota; class Myxococcia; order Myxococcales; family SZAS-1; genus SZAS-1. Next base: position 183,206 of record JAFEBB010000002.1, read on the forward strand.
AGCGGCATATCGCGCGCGAGCAGCTCCTGGTTCAGGTGCCGCACGCGATTCGCCAGCTCGGCCTGCATTTGGTTGATCTCGGGCGTGAGGTGGATCGACGCGCTGGCGTCGATGGCGCCGAGCATGGGCGGCTGGATCGGCCCGCAGAAGGCGAGGGTGGAGGCGCAGAGCCGCAGCCGGTGGCGGAGCTCCTGGTCCGGCGTGACCAGGCAGCCGCCGCTGGCCGCGAAGGCCTTGTTCAGCGAGGTGGCGAGCACCATGCGCGGGTGGAGCGGCATGCGCGAGAGGTGCACGCCGCGGCCGTTCTCGCCGGCGATGCTCATGCCGTGGGCGTCGTCGACGTAGAGATGCAGCTGCTCGTAGCGGTTGAGCAGCTCGGTGAGCGCGGCGACGTCTGGGAGGTCGCCGTACATGCTGTAGACGCCGTCAATCATGTGCCAGACCTTGCGGTGGGTCTGACGCAGGGCCTCGATGCGCTTCTCGAGCTCCAGGTAGTCGCCGTGGCGCAACAGCTCCACGTGGCAGCCGTTGGCGCGCGCAAGGGTGGCCCCGAGCTGCACCGAGTGGTGGACCTGCTGGTCCAGGATGATCGCGTCCTTCTCCTGGGCCAGCACCGGCACCGCGCCCAGGTGCCCCAGGGTGGTGCTGCTGGTGAGCAGCGCCGGGTTGCCGAAGAGCGCGCTCAGCTTCTCCTCGAGGGCGGCGTACGGCGGCGCCGAGAGGTACGCGCGCGAGGCCGAGAACTGGCTGCCGTAGCGCTCGGTGGCGCGGATGATCCCCGCGCGGATGCGATCGTCCACCTCGAGGCCCAGGTACGAGCAGGAGCCGAAGGAGATCAGCGGCCGCCCGCCCAGGACGATCTGCCTGCCGTTGAGCGGCTGATCTTCCACGTCCCGGAACATCAGCCCCGTCTGCCGACCCACGGTGAAGACGTCGAAGACCGTACCCTGCAGCTCGGAAGCTTCCATTGGCGGACTCTCCTATTGTCCGCGAGACTAGTAACTCGCTTCATGTCAGATCAATCAGTTTTAATTCGACAACCATTCATCGCTGACACTGGAAGAGGATGCGTTCTATGGGACAAACGTTCTATGCTCGGGTTTGCTGACCTGCATGGACTGATGGAGGCGGCGATTTCGTTGGGGGGTTGGGCCCAGCCAGAAAGGCAGTTCCCGTGACCGACCCGAGTCCAAGTCCCGTCGCCGCGAGCCCGGCTTCGCGCGAGGGCAACCTCGAGTTCCAGAACACCATCGAAGGCGTGCTGATCCGCACCTTGGGCTCCAAGCTCAACGCGGAGCTGCGGGCCAAGCTCCGCGAGGCGGGGCTCGATCTCGATAAGAAGTTGCTCCCGGCCTACCCGGCGGCCGACTTCCACCGCTGGGTGTCCATCGCGGCGGAGTACGTCTATCCGGGGGTCAGCGGCAGCGAGGCCGTGCGCCTCTTCGGGCGGCAGTCGCTGGTGGGCCTGGGCGAGACGATGATCGGCAAGGCGATGAAGCTCTCGCTGACGCTCATTGGGCCGCGGCGCGCGCTTCAGCGCGCAGGTCGCTCGTTCCGCTCGAACAACAACTACATCGTGGTGCAGTCGCGGGAGCTCACGCCCACCTCGATGGAGCTGGTGTTCAACGAGGTCCACAACCTGCCGAGCTACTACCAGGGCGTGCTCGAGGGCGCGTGCATGCTCATCGGGGCGAAGCAGTGCACCGTGCGTCTCGACTCCATGCTCGGCAACGGCGCGCGGTTCGTTGCCGAATGGGAGGCCTGAGGCCACCCGTTCCCGTCCTGCCCGGGGAAGGGGCGTCTGGCGGATACCGCCCCCGCGCAGACACGGGGGAACTACGGGCAGGACTCCTGCGCTGGCGTCGCGGGCAGCGGCTGCTGATTGAAGTCGAAGGCGTCCATGAGCGATCCGGCCACGTCGTCGCGGGCGCGCGGGTCCTTGGCGTGGAGACTCCCCACCGCGCCCGGCGCGCCGAAGAGCTCCTCGATGAGCCGCGGGATGCTGGCCTGCTCGGTCACGCCGTGGAACACGCCCTTCTTCGCGTACGGCGAGACGATGATCGCCGGCAGCCGGAAGCCCAGCCCGTAGGGATGCGTGGGATCGCAGCCGTACTGCGCCGGCGGCGGGACGTTGTCGTAGAAGCCGCCGAAGTCGTCCCAGGTGATGATCACCGCGGCGTGCGACCAGTACTGCGAGTTGATGATGTCGTTGGTGAAGTGTGTGGCCCAGGTGTCGCTGGCGCACATCGAGAGCGGCGGGTGTCCGCTGCTGAAGTCCTGATCCACGAGCCAGACCACGTTGGGCAGCGTGCCCGCCGCGATGTCCTGCTCGAACTCGTCGTAGGTGGCGACGTTGCTCCACCCGGGCCCGTCGCGGATGGGCTGGACGGCGTCAAACATGGTCCACACCACCGAGCCGAGGTTCCCGAAGTTGATCCCGGTTCCGTAGAACTTCCAGGTGGTGCCCGACTTCAGCGTGTCGGGCGCGCTGGGGATGTTGAAGCAGGGGAACGGCGTGTCGACGGCGCACGTGGTCTCGTTCTCCACGTTGACCGTGGTCGTGAACGGATCGTCGCAGCCCCAGATCGGCAGCGGAAGGTTGGCGATGTGCGAGTCGGGGCTGTCCTCCGCGCCGCCCGCCTGCGCCGCGAGCGTGAAGAGGTGGCCGGGGAAGCTCGGGCCCAGCATCGAGGAGAAGAACTGGTCGGCCAGTTCGTAGTTCGACGCCAGGCCCCAGAAGCCGGGGATGCTCTGCGCGTTGTATTGAATGAAGGCCTCGTCGCCGTACTGCTGACGGTCGCTGTTGTTCACCCAGCCATCCATGGCGCCGCCGTTCCAGTCGGCCAGCGCGCAGTCGTGGGTGTGACAGAGGTCGTGCGCGGGCGCGTCGGGGGCGTTTGGCGCGTCGATGGTGACGCCGTTGGGGAACGTCCACTTGGTTCCGCCCGTCGCGCCCGGGAACGAGCCGAACATCGAGTCGAAGGTGTGGTTCTCCAGGACGATGATCACCAGATGATCAATGGTCCCTGGCGGATCGCCGCCCGTCGAGCCGGTCGTGCCTCCGGTGGAGCTGGCTTGCTGGACCGTCGTGAACGGGGGCGCGGACTTGTTGCAGCCGATGAGCGCCAGGGCGGCGATGAGACCGAGGCGAGAGAGAGTTCGCACGGAGACTCCGGGCGGCGCGCAACGGGCCGTGCGGAAATCTCTGCAGTGACGAGGCGATCAGGAAGGGGCTGAGACTCCATTCCTGACGTCCCGGTCTTCGTGCGCGGTGGGAAGTTCGGGATCCTGGCGTCGCTGCGCGGCAAGGACGGCGGTCGCATGCCGTCACTCAGCGCGTAGATTTCTGCACCTCCGACTCTCGAGGTGCAGATGGCGCTTGGGCTCGCCGACATTCGTCAGGCACTGCAGACCGCCGAGAACCTCGAGCTCCGACCGGTGGCCACGGAGGCGCAGGTTGCGGCGTTCGAAGCCGGCCCGGGCATGTCCATCCCCGACGGGGAAGGGGCCGGGGGATGGGGCTTGGGAACTCCGGAGCGGAATCCGCTCGGCCTCAGCCGACGACGTAGTAGTGCGCGTGGGCCGCGCCGGCGCCGACGAACCGCGAGCTGAGCGGGCCATCGCCGTAGTTGGTGGTGCCGGCCTGGCCGGTGCGGATGCTGCCGTTCGCGCCGGTGCCGATGACGGCCGCGATGTGCCCGTGGCCGCCGCTGGAGAGGTTCGAGGTGGTGACGAAGACCGCCTTGCCCGACGCCGCGAGCTGTCCCGCCTGGGCCGCGCTCACCTCCTGGACGCCGTTGCCGCTCCGCGCCGCCGCCGCGAGCTGCTGGTACTGCTCGTGCGCGTTGCCCGCGAAGAGGCGCTGGACCTGAGGCGTGTTGCCCAGCATCTGCGCGGCGTACGCGGCCGCAAACTGGTTGCAGTGGGTGACCCCGCCGCGCGGCTGCAGGTCCGAGCGACGCGCGAGCTGCGAGGTGATGGCCAGCTCGCGCGCGTTCACGCCCTCTCCGGCGCGCGCCGGGGTCGTGCCCGAATCAAAGCCGTCGGTCTGGAGGCGGCTCTGGGTCGCGCTGGGCGCCGACTGGAGGGCGGCCGCGGTCTTCGCGTCAACCGTGCCCGTCTGCGGGAGGTGATTGGCGGCCTGGAAGCTGCGCACGGCGCGGGCGGTGTTCGGGCCGAACTGGCCGTCGATGGCGCCCGGCGAGAACCCGGCATCCGTCAGCCTCTGCTGGACCTGGCGCACCGAGCTCGACATCGAGAGCGACCGCGGCGGAAGCACCAGCGAGTTCAGCGAGGAGGTCGAGTCGAACGAGACGGGCACGTGCGCTCCGGGGTGATGAATGGGTTTTCCTGGGGCGCGGCGAAAGGTTGCGTACCGAAAATGGGCAACGTCACGAGCAACACCGTGACGATTGCAGGCCTCGCGCGACCGCTGGGCGCGCATCAAGCGCTGAGCGAGAGCGGGAGGACCACGGAGAAGCAGGCGCCGGTGCCGGGTGCGCTCGTGACCTGGACCCGGCCACCGTGCGCCTCCACGGCTTGCCGGGTGATCCACAGTCCCAACCCGAAGCCGCCGTAGTGGTGCTTGGAGATCGCGCGCTCGAAGCGCTCGAAGATGCGCTTCTGGTCCTCCGGCGCGATGCCGATGCCGTGATCCCGGACGATCAGGGTGGCTTCCGTGGGGCTCCGACACGTCTCGACTTCGATCGGCTGACCCTTGCCGTACTTGATGGCATTGCCCAGGAGGTTGGTGACGACCTGCTCGAGCCGCAGCCGGTCCCAAGATCCCGGGACCGACTCTGCCAGGTGCAGATCCAGGGCACTCCCCGAGCGCTTGCGCTCGTCCTCGAGCCTCGAGGCCACCTCGCGCACCACGTCGGTCAAGTCGACCGGCTCGCGTTCGAGCACCAGGCGGTTCGCGGTGATGCGCGACACATCGAGGAGTTGGTTGGTCAGGCGGGTCATTCGCGCGATGAGCCGCTCGGTCGTGACCAGCCGCTCGCGCATGTTCTCAGGCGGGAGCTCACGCTTGAGGAGCGACTGCACGTTGATCTGCATGGCGGTGAGCGGCGTGCGCAGCTCGTGGCCGGCGACCGAGAGGAACTCGTCTCGCGCCTCGACCGCAACCTGGCGCTCCTCCAGCAGGCCAGCGTTCTCGAGCGCGACCGCAGCCTCCAGCGCCAGAGTCTCCAGAAAGTCGACGTCGCCCTGCAGAAAGGCATCGCGATCGCGCTTCGCGCCGAGCATGAGGATTCCCCGCAGCTCGCCCTGGTGCGCGATCGGGGCGGCAACCGCGACACCAAAGCGACGCAGCTCCGCGACCACCTCGCCGCCGCTGGACTCGGGCTGCTCCACGGAGTCCAGCTCATCGGTCACCAGGACCTGGGGGTTGGCGCTGAGTCGCCTCACGAGCGGGGAGTCCGCGGCCAGCTCGTTGGCGATGGGCTTCTTGCCGCACGCCACCTTGAGGAGAAAGGCGCCCTCCTCCCGGAGAAAACAGCCGGCACAATCGGTGCCGACCGTGTTTCTCGCGACCTCCACCATCACGTGGACGACCTCGTCGACCGTGGTCAATCGGGCGAGCGCCTGCGTCAGCTCCTTCAGCGCGGACATGAAGTCGAGGCGTCGACGCGCCAGGAGGACGGCCGACGCCCGGCGCAGGATGGGGATGAGCGGCGACAAGAAGAGCAACAGCGCCGAGACCACGCTCGCCACCCACACCGCCGTGCTCGAGCCCAACAACGGCGACAGCGATCGAAAGAGGATGACGTTCGCGATCACCAGCAGCACACCCAGGATCAGCGCCTCGCCCACGCGCGAGAGCACGATCTGAATGTCGAAGAGCCGGTGCTGGCGGATCGCATAGACGGTGGCCGCCATCCAGCCGAGGCTGAAGTAGCCCACCAGGCCAGGGTCAAACGAGATGTGGACCATGAACTGGAGCACGCCCGCGAGGAGCAGGCCGGCGGTGGCGTAGAAGGCGAGCCCGAGGAGGAAGTAGCTCGTCTGCTGGCGCTTGCGGCCGCTGCTGGCGCGGTGCACCTGCACCATTCCCACGAGCAAATAGAGCAGGGTCAGGGCGCCGAGCATTCGCCCTTGCTGTTCGAACGGCCCCACGCGATCCACGAATGGCAGGAGTGAGACGGCGCCAATCTCCACCAGGTCGGTGGTCACGCAGAGCACGAGGATCGTGCCCCAGAGCACGTAGAGCGCCACGCCCACCCAGAAGGCCAGGCGTGGCTTGCCCTGGAGCGTGAAGACGATCTGCGCGAGCGGCGCGAGGCCCACCCAGCCAATCCAGGCCGAGCGGTAGAGGAGGTCGTACTCGAGGCCGATGGACGCGCGCACGTACGCCAGGCCCATGACCAGGCAGTAGACCGTATTGATGAACGCCAGCGATGCGGCGTACGGCTGGAGAGGTCCCTGATTGCGGCGTCGCGCAACCAGGAACATGGCCAAGCTGAGATTCATCGCCGCCACCGCGCAGAGCGGGTAGCCGATGAGTGCGAGCGGGCTCATTCATAAGAAGATAGCCACGGAACAGGCTGCTCGGACTCTCATGGAGAGAGCGATTCCGACGTGCGTCCACTGGTGCACGAAGGAGCGATTTACCCGAAGAACTTGCTAGGCGCGTTCTTGGTGGAGTTCGCGCGGAGGCGAGGCGTGATCGGCGGCTTGGGACGAAGCGTCGGTCAGCGCGCAGAGCTAGTGTGTAATGGGCTTTGCATTCAATACATGAAGGACGAGGCTGACCCCACAGCGCTGGCACCGGATCGTCGCGCCATCGAACGGCTTGATCCCCGTGACGGAGATCTCCGCCCTGCAGATAAGGCACGTGGCGTTCTGCTGGTTCTGGCTCAGCAAGACGAGCTTGGGCAATGGCAGCAGGGACATGGTGTGGGCCTCACGCGTGTCGTCCGATGAGGCTGCGGACCACACCAATGACGAACTGGAGCTTCCAATCGGCCATCGTGTTCTTCATCGGCTGATGCGGAACAGCAACCGAACCCACGACTCGACCGCTGCGCTGCGCGATCTGCGCCTCGAGCCACTCTTCGCTTCTCCGAGGTTCGTGAAGAACTTGGTGTTGTCCGCGACCGCGTCCTGGAGCGCCCGCGCGTGGGCGTCGCGCAGTTGCGGCGGCACGCTCGCGAACAGGCACTTCCCGAGCTTCAGGATCGAGAAGTAGACGTCGGTGCTGGGGTCAAGGGGCTCAAGGGCTGATGGAGGTCGGAGACTCTGGGCTGGATTCATCCGGGCGCTTCATCCCATCCCCCGCTGCAGTGTTGCCCCTGACTCTGTGAACGACGGGCAGATGTTCTCGGTTACACAGCCGCACGACGATTCGCGCGGCACTTTCGCGAAACGGTCGGGCAGTTGGGAATTCGAAGCGCGGTCCACGAGGGCGAATGCCCGAACGGGTGATCGCCATCCCTTTCGACTGGCGCATCGCGTCGAAGGGTTCACCCGCTGTGTGGGTCGCGTTTCGCAGCGCGGCGATCACGCGGGAGAGGCGTGGCTCTCGGCGCGATGGCCGTCGCCATCGCAGGGGAGCTCGACGGTGAAGGCGGGCTCGCTCTCCAGGGCGATGCTGTGGGCTGGCAGCGCCACTGCTCGAGCGACTCCCCCCAAGAACGCCTCGAGCTCCAGCGTCGGGCGGCCCTGGACGGAGGTAGGCGCACGCACCGCGAGCGTGGGCGTGTCGCGCAGCGCCGAAACCGGCATTCCAGGGCCGGTCGGTCCCTCGAGGCTCAGACGAGGGCGTTGCTCAATCCGGCCTCATGACCGCCTGCCGTATCGAGCGAGGTGCCGTCGGACGAGCTCAACGAGGAGTCCCTTGGCGGCAGGCTCTGGCGAGACACCGTCGAACGCCGTCGAAAGACCTCCGCCTTCCAAATAGACGACCTCGACGAGGTTCGCCTCGATCCGGAACGAACCCGAGTAGGAGGTTCCCTCGTGCGTCACCTCGATGTGCTGCCACGCGCCGCGCTGCTCGGCCATGGGCCCCCCCTCGGATCCGTGGGTTAGTGGTTCTTCGTCGAGTCGATTGGGTTGGTCCTGATGCCCAGGAGATCCAGCAGGCCGTTGATGAACGTGAGCGGATGCGGCGGGCACCCGGGGACGTAGAGGCTGGGCCGGAAGCGCTCGAGGAAGGCGCGATCGAGCGCGGGCGAGTCCGCGTAGAGCCCACCCGAGATGGCGCAGGCGCCGAAGGCAATCACGAACTTGGGATCCGGAATCGCCTCGTAGGTGAGGCTGAGCGCCTGGCTCATGTTCCGGGTGAGCGGCCCGCTCAGCACCAGCGCATCCGCGTGGCGCGGCGAGGCCACCCAGTCGATGCCGTAGCGGCCGAAGTCGAAGTTCACGTTGGCCATGGCGTTGAGCTCGAGCTCGCAGCCGTTGCAGCCGCCGGCCGAGACCGAGCGCAACTTGAGCGAGCGCCCGAACATGGCCTTCAGGGCGTCGGAGACCGCCACCGGCGACGGCTCGGCGTCAGATGAGCGAACCACGAGTCCCTCGCGGGTCGCGGCAGCCATGTGCGTCTCGGAGGTGAACGCGATCTTCCCTTCCGGGCAGGCGAGCACGCACTCATTGCAGAAGACGCACCGGCCCAGATCGATGCGCACGGGATCGAAGGAGATGGCCTTCGTGGGACAGACATCGCCACAGGCCTGACACCCGCCGCACGCGCCCTCGCGAATCACCGGCCGGCCGCGAAAGCCCTTGGGCACCGCCGCGCGCACGTCGACGATGTACTGCTGGCCTTGCGAGGACCGAACCTTGAGTGCCTTGAACACGCGCGCCGCCTAGAGGTCGTTGCCGCAGTAGGAGAGATCGAAGCTCTTGTTGCAGATGGGGAAGTCGGAGATCTCGTTCTCGCGGACCGCCAGCGCGAGCCCGAGCCAGTTGCGGAGCGACGGGTCCTGTGCCCGCTGGTGCACCACCTTCCCCTCGGCGTCGGTCTCCACGGTGTAGACGACCTCGCCGCGCCAGCCCTCGCAGATCCCCACCGCGAGCGAGCTCGGCGCCCAGGCAGCGAGCGGCTCCACCTTCGGCTCGAGCGTCTCCGCGCGCGCCACGGCCTCGCGCAGCCAGCGCAGCGACGCGTCCATCTCGCGAATGCGCAGCACGCCTCTGGCCCAGCAATCTCCGCCGGGCTCGGTGACGGTGGCGATGGGCAGCGCCGTGTACGGCTCGGCACCGGGCGCGGTTCGCCAATCGATGGCGAGGTTGCACATCCTCGCCGCCATGCCCACCAGCCCGATGCTCTGCGCTTGCTCGGTGGTGAGCGTGCCTGTTCCCTGGAGTCGACGGCGCACCGAGGCCGCGTCCTGGACCAGCGCGTTCACGGGCGCGAGATCGCGCACAAGGAGCTCGAGATTCGCCTTCACGGTGACGGCCTGCTCGGCGCTCATGGCCGCGCGCGCGCCCCCCGGACGGATCCAGCCGCGGCCGAAGCGGCTCCCAGAGAGCAGCATCGAGGTGTTGATGGCCGTGGTCCGCAGGCGCCCGTACGAGGTGCCACCGGGCAGGAAGCCGATGTCGGTCATCATTCCCGAGAGGCCAGCGAGGTGCATGGCCACCCGCTCCAGCTCGAGCGCCATGCCGCGCGAGAGCGTCGCCGCCGGCGAGACCTTCACGTCCGCGAGCGCCTCGAGCGCGGCGCAGAACGCCCAGGCGTGGGCGATGCTCGCGTCGCCAGAGATGGTCTCCACCAGGGGCACCGCGCGGCGCGGATCCTTGCCCTGGAGGAGTGCTTCGGCCCCGCGATGTTGGTAGCCGAGCTGGATTTCCAGGTGGTGCACCTGCTCGCCGAGGCACGAGAAGCGGAAGTGCCCGGGCTCGATGACCCCGGCGTGCACCGGGCCCACGCCCACCTCGTGCAGCTCTTTGCCGTCCATCTTGTAGAAGGGGTACTCGGCCATCGGCGGCGCGCCGGGCGGATAGCGCACCGGCTTGAGCCAGGGGTGGTCGTGGCAGGGCACGCCATCGCGCTCGAAGATCTCCCGCTCGAAGATGTGGAGCGCGGGAAACTTCCGGGTGAGCGAGTGGTAGCCCCAGCTCCGCTCGAGCTCGGTGCGCACGACCTGAAGGTTCACGCCGCTCGTGGTGACCGCGGTGAGCGTCACGTGGCCCGGATCGCTCGCGGCCGTGGAGTAGAGGGTGAGCACCCGATCGTTCGCGCGGAGCCGCTCCTTGAGCTCGCCGAAGAAGTCGGCGGGCTGGCGCATGAGCCGCGCGGTATCGCGCTCGAGGTGGGCGATCACGGCGCCCCCAGCGAGGTCGCCACCTGGCGGAAGAGCGCGTTCACCGGCGCCGGAAGGTAGATGCCCATCGCGATCAGCGCGGAGAGGAAGACCAGCTTGGGCAGGATCGACGCGATGGGCTGGCTGGCCCAGTCGGCCTTCTTCCGGGGCTCGCCCCAGATCATGGGGAACACCGCGCGGCCGGTGGCGACGAAGGTCACCGTGAGCACCACGCAGAACGCCACGAAGACGCTGATCAGCCCGCGGCTGATGAGGCCGCTCATCAAGATCAGCTCGCCGAGGAAGCTGCCGAAGGGCGGCAAGCCCAGCAGCGCGAAGACGCCCACCATGAAGAACATGCCGCTGTAGGGCAGGTCCTTGATGAGCCCCGAGACGTCGGCCATCTCCGAGGAGCGGTAGTGCGCCTGAATCTTGCCCGCCGTGAGAAACAGGATGGCTTTGATGAAGGCGTTGCTCACCACGTACACGATCACGCCGTAGGTGGCCTCGCGGCCGATGCCCAGTCCAATGGCGATGACGCCGGCGTGGTTGAGTGCGGCGTAGGCGATGAGCCGCTTGTAGTTCCGCGCGGCGATGATGCTCAGCGCCGACACCAACATCGTCGCCAGTCCGAGCCCCACCAGCTCGTAGCTGACCGCGAACGGATCCAGCCGCCGCGCGAACTCTAGGACGCGCAGCAACGCCACCAGCGCCACATTGAACTGCACCGCCGCGAGCAGCGCGGTGGTCGCCGGCGGCGCGGCCTCGTAGGTCTCCGGCAGCCACGCGTACATCGGCGCGAGGCCGAGCTTGGTGCCCAGGCCCAGGAAGACCAGCGCGAGCCCGATGCGTCCCCAGGCGTCGAGCGGCCCGGGAGAGATGGATGTGAGCCCATCGATCCACAGCCCGACCTCCGATCCGTGCGACTCGAGTCCTTGCTCCAGGCAGAGAAACCCGAGCAGCGCCAGCGCGAGCCCCACCCCCGAGAACAGCAGGTACTTCCACGACGCGCGCGTGGCCGCGAGTCCGCCATGCTGAATGAGCGGCACGGCCGCGAGGGTGCTCAGCTCCAGCAGGACCCACAGCGCGATGAGGTGGTTCGAGAGGATGGCCAGGTTGCAGGCGAGCACGAAGGCCACGCAGAACGCCACGTAGCGCGCGACGCCCGCTTGCAGCGCGGGGATGGCGTTCACGCGCGTCCAGACGTACGTCGCCACGCCGAGCACGATGGCGTTGACCACCAGCAGGAACAGCTTCGAGGTGGCGTCGAGGCGGAAGAAGCCGCCGGCGAAGGCGGTGATCTTCAAGTTCGGGAGCGCCAGGCCCACCACCACCGACGCGGTCAGCCCCAACAGCCCCACGAGCACCAGCCACACCGGGGCCTTGGAGCGAATCGGATTCTCGCCCACGGTTGGCGTCTCCTTCGTAGCGATCGCCGCGACCAGGTCGCTCATAGGGCGTGCCCCTCGTCCTCAGCCGGGGCGGCCGTGAGCCGCGCGATCCGATTCAGGTAGAGCGAGAACGTGGCCAGGGTGAGCACATAGACCGCGCTCAGGCCCGCCTCCAGGGCCAGCGGCGTTCGCCGAGGCGCACCGAGCTCGAAGAGCATGATCGCGTTGTCGATGCGGAGGAGGCCGATCATCTGGTTGATGGCGGAGTCGCGCGTGGCGACCACGAAGATGCCGATGAGCAGCGCGGCCGCGGCCACGCCGAGGATGGCGCGCCGGTCATTCGGGAGGTTGAGGCCCGGGAGCTCGGAGAAGCGGAAGGCGATCAGCACCAGCACGCCCGCGAGCGCCCACACGAAGAGGTTGGGCGGGATCACCTCGTTTCGGCTGGGCGTGCCCTGGCGTTCGAGGATTCGGTAGAGCACCGCGGGCGCCGCGATGCCACGCAGCAGCAACGCGTCGGCGATGGGCAGGAGCTCGGAGGCGGAGAGCTCGCGCAGCTGCGTCTGGGCCATCCACCCCAGGAGCAGGCCCTGCAGCGCCAGCCCCAGCAGGCTCACCCGCCACGACCCCACGAGCAGCGGGAAGAGCACCACCAGCAGGAAGGTGACGGCCTCCGGGGTCATCGCGCGCCCCCTGCGAACCAGGCCGTGCCCAGCACGGCGATGGTCGCGGCCACCATGGAGGCGGCGATGAGCTGGGGCACGGAGACCATGCGCAGCCGCGCGATGAGCGACTCCACGAGGCCCACCGCGATGGCGATGACCAGGGTGAGCGCCACGTTCACCGCCGCGACCGCCAGCGGCCCCACCGACGCCGGGAGCGGATTGAGGATGCCGGCGATGAGCATCGCGAACAGCGTCATCTTCATGGCCGAGGCGACCTGCAGCGCCGCGAGGTCCGGCCCGCTGTGGTCGAGGATCATCACCTCGTGAATCATGGTGAGCTCGAGGTGCGTGTTCGGGTCGTCGACGGGCACGCGCGACGCCTCCACGAGCAGCGCGAGCGCCAGGGCCACCAGCGCGCCCACCGCAGCCAGCACCCGTCCCGGGGCCATCACGCCCACGTGGACGAGCTCAGCCAGCCGCGTGTGGCCGGACGTCGCCAGCAATGCGCCCACGGCCAGGAAGATCGCGGGCTCGACGAGCGCGCCGAACGTCGCTTCGCGGCTGGCGCCCATGCCCTCGAACGCGCTGCCGGTGTCGAGGGCGGCGAGCATCATCGCCACGCGGCCGAGCCCCCACAGGTAAAGGACCGCGACGACGTCCCAGTTCATGGAGAGCGGCGCGGTGTCGCGGAGCAGCGGGACGAAGAGCCCGGTCACCAGCGTGCTGGCGAGGATCACCCAGGGCGCGAGCTTGAACACGGGCGTGGTCACGCTGCTGTAGACCGGCTGCTTGCGCAGGAGCCGCAGCACGTCGAAGCACCCCTGCGACAGGCGCGGGCCCTTGCGGCCGCCCCAGATCGCCTTCACGCGGTTGATGATCCCCGTGAGCAGGAAGGGCAAGCCCAGCAGCACCGCCACGTGGATCACCATCAGCAGCGCGCTCATGGGATGCCTCCAGCCGTGGCCACCAGGCTGATCACCACCACCAGCACCGCCAGCCCCAGACCCAGCGAGTACGTGGGCGCGACGGAGACGCGCTCGTAGAGGCGGTTGGCGACGCTCTCGCCCTCGCCGAGGACCTCGAACATGCGCCGCTCGACCGCGTCGACGCAGTGCTTGTTCACGTGCGAGTTCGCCTCGGGGAACGGGCCCTCGGGGAGCTTCTTCCGCTCGAGGTAGATGAGCACCGACTCGAACACCGCCACGAAGCGCGAGGAGAACGAGGCGCCGGTGTACTGCATGCGCGGCGACGGCGCGGCGTAACCGCAGCCCCAGGTCACGTGCTGCCGCACCGGGGCGGAGCGCGTCAGCATCCAGCGCACGGCGAGCAGCAGAGCCACCGCGCCGATCAGCAGCGCACCGGCCCAGACCACGGGTTGGATCACCTCGACGGGCGGCGTGGCGGCCACGCTCGGACCGCGCAGCAGCGCCGCGAATTCGCGCACGGGCTGCTCCACGAGGCGAATGGCGAACGCGGGCGCCAGGCCCAGGGCGAGTACCCCTCCGCCGTGGACGAGCATGCTGAGGCGCATGCTCGCCGGTGCGTCGCCGCTCACATGGACCGAGGCGTCCTTCGGGGTGCCGAGGAACGTGACGCCGAACGCGCGCACCGTGGCCAGCGCGGAGATCCCGCCGACGAAGGCCAACCCCGCCGCCAAGGAGATGAGCAGCGCGCGCTCGAGGCCCGGCGGCACGGCGCCGTTGAGCAAGCCCGCGTAGATCAGGAACTCGCTCACGAAGCCGTTGAAGGGCGGCAGCGCCGAGATGGCCAGGCCGCCGAGCAGGAAGAGGCCCGCGGTCCAAGGCATGCGCTTGGCGAGGCCGCCGAGGCGCTCGAGGTCGATGGTGTGCGTGGCGCGGTAGACGGCGCCGGCCGCGTAGAAGAGCAGGCACTTGAAGACCGCGTGGTTGAGGATGTGGAGGATCCCGCCGGTGAAGCCGAGCACCACCAGCGCCGGCTGGTGCCAGGCGAGCCCCAGGTAGCCGAGGCCGAACCCGATGCCGGCGATGCCCACGTTCTCCGTCGAGGAGTAGCCGAGCATGCGCTTCAGGTCGCGCTGCGCGGTCGTGTAGAGCACGCCCATCACCGCCGAGAGCGCCGAGAACGAGATGAGGTACCAGCCCATCCACGGCTCCGGCTCACCCAGGAGCAGCGTGAAGCGCAGCAGGCCGAAGAGCCCGGCCTTGTGAATCACGCCCGACATCAGCGCCGACACGTGTGCCGGTGCCGCCGAGTGCGCGCGCGGCAGCCAGGTGTGGAAGGGGAAGAACGCCGACTTGAGCCCGAACGACGTCACCAGCAGCAGGAACGTGGCGTTGCGCAGGGTGCCGGGCGTGCGGAGCGCGCTGCCAAACGCACCGAAGTCCATGGAGCCGGTGCGGCTGTGCAGCACCATGAACGCGGCGACGAGGAAGAAGAAGCCGACGTGCGTGGAGACCAGGTAGTTGAAGCCGGCGAAGCGGATCCTCTGGTTGCGGTAGTCCCAGATGACCAGCAGCCACGCAGCGACGGCCGCAATCTCCCAGCCCAGCAGGAACGCGGTCGCGGTCTCCAGGGTGTAGATCATCAAGAACGAGAGCGCGGTCACGTTGAGCAGCGCGTACTGCACGCCCGCGTTTCGGGTGGCCTCGTAGGGCCGCAGGTAGTCCACGGCGTAGATCGTCCCCAGCGCGGTCATGGGCAGCGACCAGGCCAGGAAGAACGCGCCCAGCGAATCGAGGTGCGCGGCGATGTTCTCCGAGGGGTACGACCAGGGCATCACCGCTCGGAGGTCGAGCCCGTGGAGGAGTGCGGGCAAGGCGACCCGCTCCACCAGCACCATGGCGATGAGCTGACTCGCGATGCTGGCCGCGGCCCGGGAGCGATTGTTCGGGAGCACGAGCGACAGCGCCGCTCCCACGGCCAGGCACGCAGCTGCGATCGCGATGAAGCTCATTCGACGTTGGCTCCGAGGTCACGCAGCGCGTGCGTCCAGCTCACCGGTGCGAATCCAGAGCTCGAGGTGGCCGAGCCCGAAGGAGTGGGCCTTCACGTAGGAGTAGCCATCGGGCATCTCGCAGCCCAGGCCGTGGTACAGCAGCACCCGGGTGCCGACCGCGAGGGTGGCCAGCTTGCGCTTCGCGGCGAGCGCGTAGCGCTGGTAGAGCTCGTAGCCGTCCTCGGCGCGGGACGGATCCTCCCAGCTGAGCTCCTGGAACGGGTTGTAGAAGTAGATGACGTCGAATCCCGACCAATCGTGGTTCAGTGCGTTGCCGCAGATGAACCGGGTTCGCGAGGCGTTCACCTCGCGGGCGGCGTGCTGGGCGATGGTGACCAACCGCCGCTTCCGCTCGATTCCCACGAACTGCGCGTCCAACATCAACGACGCCAGGATGCAGAACTTGCCCGGCCCCGAGCCCACATCGAGGACGTAGCGCGGCGGCTGCGGCGCCAGCATCTCCATCGCCTTGCGGATCACGGCGACGGGCGTCCAATAGATCTCCGACTTCGCCTGGACGCTGGGCGGCAGGAGCCGCTCGAAGGCCCAGTCAAAGCGCGACGACTCGTCGAGCCCCTCGGGCGGATCCTCCGAAGCGACGGGGAGCGTGCTGGAACGTGAGCGGGCTGGACGCATGGGGCCTATCGAGAGCTCCGGGAGCCGGGTTCGGTCATGCCCAGTGCGGCGTCGACCGAACGAGAGAGCGCGAGGCTGACCAGGGGCAGGCGGAGCACCGCGACCGCGGGGCCTTGCCACTGGGCGCCGTCGGGATCGGTGCGGGAACGGAGGAGCAGCAGCGGCACGCGGGGCTTGGATGCAGCCGCGCGGCTCGCCAGGCGGTCGACGAACTCGGCGTGCACGCTGTGGCCCACCACCACCAGCCCGATCGACTGCTCGCACAGGGCGCGCTCGGCCTCGGCGAGGGTGAGGGTGCGCAGCGTGCTCAGATCGGCTCGGCCCTCGAGCTCGGCGAAGAGCTCGGCGTCGTCCGCCGAAGCGGGCGCGAAGAGGAGGACTCTGCGTGGGTCGCGGTTGCTCGGTCGCCGCGAGATCCTGGGGTTCATGCCGTGCACCTCGCCTCAGCGAGAGAGCATCGGATGTGCCAGCCAGGCCAATCGAGTCAAATCAACGAATTACGTCATCAGGCCTACTCAGCGGCGTTCGGATTCCGTATGGCGAACGTCGGATTCCGCAGTCTCCCCTTCGGATTCCGAATGGTAGGCGCGCAGCTTTTCGTAGAGCGTGGTCACCCCGATGCCGAGCGTGCGGGCCGCCGCCTGCTTGGTCGGCGACGCGGCGACGGTGGCCAGGATGAGCAGCTGCTCGGCCTGCGCGCACGTGGTGCCAATGGGGATCACCACCTGCGCGCCCGCGACGGCTGCCGCCCGGGCAGGCGCCTGGGTGGGCGCGCTCGGCGACATGTGGCCGAACCGGCCGAGGTCGTCGGCGGTGATCCACTCACCCGGGGCCAGCATGAGCGCGCTCTCGAGCGAGTTCCGCAGCTCGCGCACGTTGCCCGGCCAGTCGTGCGCCTGCAGCCGCGCGAGGGCCTCGGGCAGGAGCCCGCGCACGTGGGTGCCGTGCCGCGCGTTGAAGTCTGCGATGAACGCGCGCACCAGCGCGGGGATGTCCGCGCGGCGCTCGCGCAAGGGCGGGATGGAAATGGTGACGACCTTGAGCCGGTAATAGAGGTCCTCGCGGAACCGGCCGGCCTCCACCTCGCGCTCGAGGTCGCGGTTGGTGGCGGCCACCACGCTCAGATCGACCTTCACCTTGGTGGTGCCGCCCACCCGCCGGAACTCGTGCCGCTCGAGCGCGCGCAGGAGCTTGGCCTGGGTGGAGCGGTCCATCTCGGCGATCTCGTCGAGGAAGAGCGTGCCGCCATCCGCCTGCTCGAAGAGGCCGAGCTTCCGATCGTCGGCGCCGGTGAACGCGCCCTTCTCGTGGCCGAAGAGCTCGTTCTCGAGGATCTCGCGTCCGAGCGTGGCGCAGTTGATGGGGACGAACATGTGGTGCTTGCGCGGGCCGCGGGCGTGGATGGCCCGCGCGATGAGCTCCTTGCCGGTGCCGCTCTCGCCCAGCAGGAGCACGTTCGTCTTGAAGCGCGAGATGCGCTCGATGGTGGTGAAGACGCCCTCGATCGCCGGCGAGGTGCCCACGATCCCCATGAAGCCGCTGCGCGGCGACGCGCGATCCACCGGCTCGGCCTTGCGGAGCTGCCGCAGCTTCTCGAGGAGGCGGGCCGGCGCGACGGGAGACGGCTCGTAGGCAGCGGCGCCCAGCTGAATGGCGTCGACGGCGTCTTGAAGCGACGGTCCGCGTCCCAGGACGAGCACCGGCACCGGGGGCTCTCGCTGGCCCGCAGCCGCTGCGAGTGAGGCAATCTCGGTTCTGGAGAGGGAGGCCGGGGACACCACCACCGCGGTCACCCGGGCCGCGCCTCGCAGCGCTTCGATCGCTTCCCGCTCGCCGACGGAAAAGCTGGGCTCGTAGCCCGCTTCCTTGATCGCGCGTGCCGCTGGCTTGCCGATGTCGTCTCGGCTCCCGACCACCAGGCACATCGGAATCGAAGTCGATTTCATGTGAACGCGACCCGCATCGGCGCCACCCGGTCCTGGAGCTCTGCCGTGCAGGGAGCGCCACCCGTGGAACGGGCGATGCTTAGCGCGACCGCCTGGAGAGATCCACGAGGGCCGCTTCTCGGAGCGGGCAGGGTCACTGGAGCTCGATGGACTCGGCGGCGTCCGACTTTGCCGCGCGCCCGAGCTCGCGCGCGCCCGCGAGGTTGAAGGCGGTATTCACCAACGCCAGGTGCGAGAAGGCCTGCGGAAAGTTGCCCACCATCCGCGACTGGCCCAGGTCGTACTCCTCCGCGAGCAGCCCCACGTCGTTGCGCAGCTTCAGCAAGCGCTCGAAGAGGGCGCGCGCCTCGTCTTCCCGGCCGAGCGCCACCAGGTCGTCCGCGAGCCAGAAGGAGCACGCCAGGAACGCGCCCTCCGCGCCGAAGAGTCCGTCGGGGGTGCAGGAGGTGTCGTAGCGCAGCACCAGCCCGTCGCGGACCAGCTCGCGCTCGATGGCCTTCACCGTCCCCACCACCAGCGGATCGTTGGCGGGCAGGAAGCCCACCAGCGGAATTCGGAGCAGGCTCGCGTCGAGGACCTTCGAGCCGAACGATTGGGTGAAGCACTGCCGCTCGCGGTCGACGCCTTTCTCGAGCACGGCGCCGCGAATCGCCTCGCGGAGCCGCCGCCAGCGCTCGAGCGGC
The DNA here is from genome assembly GCA_018266075.1 of Deltaproteobacteria bacterium. Taxonomy (GTDB): domain Bacteria; phylum Myxococcota; class Myxococcia; order Myxococcales; family SZAS-1; genus SZAS-1. The sequence goes on from JAFEBB010000002.1 coordinate 201,751, forward strand.
GCCTCGAGCTGAAACTGCTCCGCGGATCGAATCGCCCGATCCACCGCCACCCAGGCCATCACCTTGGAGAAGACGAAGGGCTGGCGCGCGCAGCGGACCTCCCAGATGCCTTCGTCGGGATCGGCCCAGTGCGCTTCGAGGAAGTCCATCAACGCCCGCTCGATGCGCCAGGCGGCGCGGTCCACCACGCCCTCCACCACGCGCGCCCGGTACATGGTGTCCATGAGCTCGCCGTAGACGTCGAGCTGGAGCTGGCTGGCGGCGCCGTTTCCCACGCGCACGGGCCGCGAGCCCTCGTAGCCCGGGAGCCAACCCAGCTCGAGTTCGGGGATCCGGCGCTCACCCGAGACGCCGTAGAGCATCTGCAGCTGGGAGGGCGCGCCCGCCGCGGTGCGAATGAGCCACTTCCGCCACGCGCGGGCCTCCTCGCGATAGCCCGCGCGATACAGGTTATCGAGGGTGAAGCTGGCGTCGCGGACCCAGCAGTAGCGGTAGTCCCAGTTGCGCTCGCCGCCGAGCAGCTCCGGCACCGAGGTGGTGGGCGCGGCGACGATCCCTCCCGTGGGTGCGTAGGTCAGCGCCTTGAGGACGATGAGCGAGCGCACCACCGCCTCACGCCACGGTCCCTCGTAGCGACAGAGCGATACCCACTGCCGCCAGAAGCTGAGCGTGTCGCGCAGGGCCTGGCGGGCGTCGAGCGCGGGCGGCGGCGGAAGGTGCGACGGGTACCAGCTCAGCGTGAGGGCGTCGGACTTCTCGGGGCCCGCCATGAACTCGGAGACCGTGCTCAGCCCCTCGCCCCAGGTCTCGAGGTCGGTGGTCAGGACCAGGGCGTCGGGGCCGGCCTCGAGCATGAGCCGGCCGTCCTTCTGGGTGACCCAGGGGACGATGGCGCCGTAGTCGAAGCGGACGGTGAGGTCCATGCGCATGGGCACCTGGCCACGCACCCCTTCGATGACGCGCACCAGCTCCGGCGGGCCCGAGCGCGGGGGCATGCAGTCCAGCAGGCGGACCACGCCCGACGCGGTGGTGAACTCCGTCTCCAGCACCAGGGTGTCGCGGCGGTAGCGCCGGCGCAGGCGCTTCACCGGCTCGACGGGCGCGATCTTCCAGCGGCCGTGATCGGGCGTGCCGAGCAGGGCGGAGAAGAGCGCGCCCGAGTCGAAGCGCGGCAGGCAGAGCCAGTCGATCGAGCCCTCGGTCGAGACCAGAGCCGCCGACTGCGTGTCGCCGATGAGCGCGTACTTCTCGAGCTCCATCGAGAAGGACTGTGCATCCTCGCCTGTGCTGTCAGCCCTCGACGGGACGACCGGGCGATTGCGCCGATCCTCGCCTATTGAGCCGTCGTGCTCTTCAACTTGTCGGCCGCCAGCTTCTTCGCGGCATCGAGCGCGTCCCGCGCAGCGACCTTCACGTCGGGGATCACGCCGACGCCTTCCCAGTCCGTCTTGGTGATGGGATTCACCGCGCGCTCCACGGGGAGCATGAGCAAGAAGTGATCATCGAGCCGGCGGCCGTCGGTCGGGTGGGCGCCGCCGGCTGTGAGCTCGCCGACGATCGTCGCGCGCTTGAGGCTCTTGAGGTTGTAGCTGAACTCCTCCGCTGCCGAAAACGTCATGCCCGACGTCAACACGAACACCGGTTTGTCCGCGAACCGCTTGCCCGGAATGTAGGGCAGGGTCCAGTACTGTTGAGTCGAGTCCCGCTTTCGATTGTAGAGATCGTTGAGGTGTGTCGGCTCGTCGAAGAGATAGCTCGACAGGAACGCGACCATCGCTGGGTCGCCGCCGCCGTTCTCGCGAAGATCGAAAATGAGCGCGTCGACATGCGCCAGGAAACCCATCGCGGCTGCCGCCGTCGGACCGCACACGGCTGCATCGCCGAACATGTCGAGCTTCACGTAGCCAACGTTGTTCGCCAGCCGCTCCACCTTCTCGAAGCCGCAGTTGTCGCGCTCGAGCTGGCTGTTCGCTTCCGCTTGGGCTTTTGGATCGGGAGCGTCGAGGTCCTTGGGAAGCACCTGGGGCGAGAAGTCGACGCGCAAATGTGGATCGCGTGTGACCTCCTGGAGGTGGTCGCTGAGCAGGGATGCAAACTCCTGGGCGTCGACGATGGCGTCGTACGCACCCTCCTTCTCGTGGGTGCGCAGCGCCTCGACCATCTTCTTGGCCTTGTCGAGGAAGACGTACTCGCCGAGCAGCGAGGTGATGGCGCCATCGATGACCCGCTTGCGGATGGCCGCGTCGATCTTCACGTCCATGGCGGCCGCGCTCATCCCCGCTGGAATGGCGCGCAGCCAGAGCTTGGCCACGTGCGGCGGGTCGCCGTCGGTCACGTCGAGCCTTCCCCGGGCGATCCGGGCGCTCGACTTCTCCTTCACCTGGAACGAAATGCGCAGCCGCTCGCTCTTGTCGACGGACAGCAGTTCGAAGCCGCCGGTCTGCTCGCGAAATGAGGCCCAGCCGTCGCCGGAGGACTTGGGTTCGTAGATGGCGCGGTAGGCCTGGAACTTCGCCGGGTCGCCGCTGTTGAAGGCGTCGAGCCACGCCCTCAGCGTTCGCCCCGCAGGCGTGTCCGGGATGGTGGGCGAGACCTTCGCCAAAGGTGGATCGGCGAGTGCCGGGAGGCTGCTGATCCATCCCCAGGCAAGGAGCGCAGCGGAGAGCAGTTGTCTGAGGCGCATGGCAATCGGAGCCGAGGAGGTGCGGCGCACATGGATACGTGCGCCGCGGCCGGAGGTTTCGGCGAGCCCGGCGCTTTCCTTTTCGCCGAGAAGTAGCAGAAGTTCGCTGCCCGGACGGCGCGCGAGGTCGCTGTAACATTGGGCCGCGCCCGGTCACTTCTTCTTCATGGCTTCGCTCAAGATCGTCCGCAGCGAAGCCGAGCCTCCGGGCCCCGAGGGGAGCGAGGCGTCCGACGCCGACGTGCTTGCACTCGCCCGCGGGGGCGATCGCGCGGCGCTGAAGGCCCTCTATGAGCGCGAGAAGCGCGCCGTGTTCCGGTTCCTCTTTGATCTCCTCGGCGACGCTCCCGAGGCCACCGAAGGAATGCAGGAGACCTTTCGTCGCGCGTTCCAGAGCCTCGCGTCGCTCGGCGACGGTCACCTCCGCGCGTGGCTCTTCGGCATCGCCCGGAACGTCTACCTCGAGCATCGGCGCAGCCGTCGGCGCGAGGCTTTGCATGAGGCGCTCGACGAGGAGCGCGGCTACTCCGACCCCGACGCACCGACTCCGGAGGTGCTCTTCCTGCGGCACGAGGCCGCGGCCGTGATGCGTCGTGCGTTGGGCGCGCTTTCTGAAGACCGGCGGACGGTCCTCCTGCTCCGGATCGATCACGGGCTGAGCTACTTGCAAATTGCAGAGTTGATGGATTGGTCAATGGCGAAGGTGAAGGTCGAGATCCACCGGGCGCGACAACGGCTCCGCGAGGAGATGGTTGGCCCAGGAGACAAGCCATGAGCGCTTGTGATGAAGAGCGCCTCGAGCGCGCCGCGGCGGGCATGCTCTCGCCAAACGAGCGGGTCGAGCTCGAGGCGCACCTCCGCACCTGCGCGGCCTGCGCCAAGGAGCTCCGCTGGCTCGCCGCCGAGCGGAAGCTGGTGCATGCGAGGGGCGACCGCGACGAGCCGCTTCCCGAGTTCGAGGCGCTCGAGCTCGCTCAGACCGCGACCGTGCCGAGCCCGCCCTGGCGATGGCGCGGATTCGCCGTTGCTGCGGCTGCTGTTGCTGGCATTGCGATCGCGGTCGGCGTCCTGAGCCGACGCGGAGAGCGGCCGCCCGTCGCCGCGTCCGAGTCCACGGCGATGTGCCTGCCGCCGGTGCTCGTCGGGCCGCGCACCCTCAATCGACCGCCGACGCCTGCTGGGTTCTCGCGCAATCGCGGACCCGCCCAGGTGGATGCCACCGGGCCTCGGCCGGTCGGAGACCTCTGTCTGTAGTGCCTCAGGGCGCACGGAGAATCGTGATGCGGATTTGCAAGTTCATGGTCGCCACGGCCCTCACGCTCTCGGCCACGTCATGTCGGCCCGGGGCAGAGCACGTTGCTCCAAGCGAGGCCGCGCCTCAGGCAGCACCTGCGCCCCGAGGTGACGCGCTCGAGTTGCGCTTTCGCGTCCCGGTCGATGGTGCGCCGTCGCGTGGCCCATCGGATGCGAAGGTGACGATTGTCGAGTTTGTCGACTACCAGTGCCCCTCTTGCGCCCAAGCCAACGCGAGCGTCGACCAGCTTCTTTCAAAGTATGAAGTGCAGACGCGGCTGGTGGTGCGGATGAATCCGCTCATCAATCACCCCCATGCGCGCGCTGCCGCGCTGGCCGCGCTGGCCGCGGCCGAGCAGGGCCGCTTCTGGGAGATGCATCAACAGCTGTTCGCCAGCCAAACACAGCTCGACGAGCCCGGGTTGCTCCGCTGCGCGAAGGCCGCGGGGCTGAACCTGGACCGCTTTCAGATCGATCGGACGTCCGAGAAGGTCCTCGCGCTGCTCGATCGCGACGTGGGGCTGGCGCAGCGCATCGGCGCCATCGGGACGCCTACCTACTTCATCAATGGTCGCAAGCTCGCCGGCGCGCAAGCCTTCGGCGCCCTCGCGTCGACGGTGGACATGGAGCTCGCGCGGGTGGGCTCGCTCGCGCCCTATCTCGCCGACGGCGGGCTCTACGCGGCGCTGGTGGCGCGCGGGCTCGACGAGGTTCCAGGCGACGCGATCGCCGGGTGTCCGGGCGTGGGCGAGACGATCGTGCTCGGACGGGCGCCGACGCGCGGGCCCGACGGTGCGCCCATCACCATCGTGGTCTTCACCGACTTCGAGGAGCCCTTCTCCAAATCGTCGCAGATCACCCTCAAAGCCCTCGAGGCGCGCTACCCGGGCAAGCTGCGAATCGTGTCCAAGCAATATCCCCTCGCGTTCGATGCCCACGCGAAGTCGGCTGCGCGCGCGGCGCTGGCCGCCGCCGACCAGGGGAAGTACTGGGAGCTCCACGACCTGCTCTTTGCCCACGCCGAGCAGCTCGAGCCTGCGGACATTCTTGCCTATGCCAAGCAGCTCGGGCTGGATCTCGATCGATTCAACAGCGCCTGGAACGGCCCGGAGACCGAGCAGCGCCTCGCGTCCGACGTCGCCGAGGCCGAGGCCCTCGGCGTGAACGGTGCGCCCACCTTCTTCGTGAATGGAACGGAGATCGTGGGCGCGATGCCGGCCAGTGCCTTCGAAGACGTGATCAACAACGCGCTTCACTAGCCATCTCACCACGGAGTGACGCATGACCCGCGACGCCCTCGGCGTGGCCATGGAGAGGTATGCCCGCGGAGACGCCTCCGCCTTTGGCGAGGTGCACGACGCGCTGTCGCCAAAGCTGGACGCGTTCCTCACTGCACAGACGCGCAACCGGCACCTGGCCGAAGATCTGCGCCAGCAGACCTTCCTGCAGGTGCACAAGCACCGCGCGCGCTTCAAGCCCGGCGCAGCCGTGGAGACCTGGGTCTTCGCGATCGCGCGGCGGCTGCTGATCGATCTGTTTCGCCGGAGCAAGTTGGACGCTCGATTGCCCATCACCGATGCGCCGTCGCCCGAGCGCCCGGACGATCTCGCCTGCGCGCGGCAGGTGGGCCGGTTCGTGGCGGAGACGGTCGACCGGCTACCGGAGAACCAGCGGGTGGCCTTCGAGATGCTGAAGGGCGAGGGCTGCTCGCTGGTGGAGACCGCCCAGGCTCTCGGGACGAGCGTCACCGCGGTGAAGTTGCGGGTTCACCGGGCGTACGTGGCACTGCGCGGGGTCCTTCGCGAATGCGCGTGATGATGAGGCGGCTGCGCGGTTCTTCTTTGATGGGGTAGCTCGCATCCTCCATGAGACTGACGCGTTTCACTCTCATGGACCCAGCCGTGCTCGCCGAGTTCACCCGCCTCCACGAGCTGTCGAAGGCCCGCGAGCTCAGCGCCGAGGAGCAGACGCGCTGGACCGAGCTGAAGGCCAAGCTGGTCGCTGATCAGGAGCGGTCGGCAGCGCCGAACCCGAATCGCCGGCCCATCAGCAAGCCCGGCTAGATCACGTTCGGGGCGACGCGAGTGGCGCCGCTCGACTCCGGCGCTTCGCGGCTCCGCTCGGGTTGACCGGTACGAGATCGTCGGAACCCGAAGTCGGAAACGCGCGCAGCGGGCCCGGCCGAGGCCCAAGGAATCGACCCGGAGTGCGGACGCTCGTCGCGCGCCATCGCGCTTGTCGCTCATGGCGCGCTGGTATGCTCACCCGCAGTCATGAGCAACCTGGCGGCGCTGATCCTCCTGTTCGCCGGTCTCAACGTGGTGAACGTGCTCGTGTCGGGCCTGCTCTGGTTCGAGCACCGGACCCCGCTGCACCGCGCCTTCGTGCTGATGTGGTGCGGGTCGGTGCTCTCGCTGGCGGCAAACGGGCTCGTGACCGGGCCTTTGCTGCCGCTGGCGGCGCTCGGGCCCACGTTCTTCATGAACCTGAACCTCGCCGACATCATCCGGCGGGCGGTGGGGTTGCCCCCGACGTCGCGGCTTCACCTGAGCCTGTTCGCCGTGTCGACGGTGCTCTGTCTCGCCTTCACGGTCGCGCATGCGCCGTTCTGGATGGTCAGCCTGCCGGTGGTGATCGCCCTCGCGTTGCCGCTGTTTCACATCGCCGTGCGCGCGGTGCGCGCCCGGGGCTGGGGCCGGCTCTCCCTGACCGCGCGCGCGGTGATCGTGACCGCCACGGCCATCGGCCTCCACGAGCTCGACTATCCCTTTCTCCGGCTGGACCCGCGCTTCGCCCCGCTGGGCTTCGTGTTCGCCATCACCCTGGCGTTCGCGCTCTCCATCGGCGTGCCCGCGGTGATCCTCGAGGCCACCAGCGCCGAGGTGCGCCGGCTGCAAGCGGAGGCGATCCAGACCGAGCGGCTGGCGGCGCTGGGCGAGGCGGCGGCCGTGGTGGCCCACGAGGTCCGCAATCCGCTGGCCACCCTGACCAACATCACCCAGCTCTTGCGGCAGGAGGCCGGGCGCTCGGAGCGCGCGGAGAACCTGCTCTCGATGCAGCAGAGCGAGGTCAGCCGGTTGGATCGGCTGGTGGAGGATCTCCTGTCCTTCACCCGGCCGCTCCAGCCGCGACTGGCCAGCGTGGAGCTCACCGACCTCATCCGCAGCGTGACCGCGCTGGCCGAGCCTCGCGCCGCGGCAGCCCGGGTGCGCCTCGAGGTGGATCCCGGGCCCCAGCAGCAGCTCCACGCCGACGTCGATCAGCTGCACATGGCGCTGGGGAACGTGCTCCAGAACGCGATCGAGGCCTCGCCGCAAGATGGGTGCGTGCGCGTGCAGGTGAACCGGCTCGACGGCCAGCTCAGCTTGCGCGTCGAGGACGAAGGCGCCGGCGTCCCCGCCGAGCTGCTGGCGCGGGTGTTCGAGCCCTTCTTCACCACGCGCGCGCAGGGGAGTGGGCTCGGGCTGGCGATCACCAAGCGGATCATGAAGGCGCACGGCGGCGAGGTGCGGGTCACGAACCTGAGCCAGCGGGGCGCGCGGTTCGAGCTGGTGTTTGGACCCGAATCGCAGCTCGAGGTCTCGCGGCGCTCGGGTGGGACTGCGGGGTAGAATTGGATTCGACTCGAGGGCAGGTGAAGGCGAAGGACTACCTGCCGATGTTGCGCGACGCGCTCGCGCGACTTTCAGCGCAGTGAGGGGCGGCAGCCGCGATCTACTTGAGCACCCGGGGCCCGCCATCGGGGCATTCGCACGCGATGGTCTCGCCGCAGACGTCGCGCTTCTCCCCGCAGTCGAGCGTCGTGCCGAGACTCTGATGTCGGTAGCAGCCGCCCACGTGAGACTCGTCCTGGGCCGAGTAGGTGCACGCCGAGAGCAGAAGCACCCGGCAGCTTCGCGAGCATCTTCAGATCCTACTTACCAATTCACCGGCTTGTCGAAGCGGTCGACGTAGTGGAGCCCGTTGCGTCCCTGCTGCGCGACGAGCGTGTCGACGAGGTCTTTGATGACCTCGGCGATCGTGAACCTCGCGCCCGCGCCGCCCATGTCCGTCTGCACCCAGCCCGGCGCCAGGAGCAGGTGCGCCTTGTCCGGGTGACGCACGGAGAAGCTGCGCATCAGCATGTTCAAGGCGGCTTTGCTGGCGCGATAGACGTCGTTTCCGCCGCGCACGTTGTCGGTGAGGCTGCCTTGCCCGGAGGACATCGCGCCCACCACGCCGCCTTCGCCCACGTTCGCCGTGAGCTGCTCGAGCGCGCGCATCGGCGCGAGCGCGTTGGTGACCATCACTTTGACGAATTCGTCGGGCGCGATCTCGCCGACCGTCTCGCCCATTCCCTTCGCGTTCGCCACGCCGGCGTTGACGAAGAGGACGTCGAGCGACTTCCCCTGCAGGCGCGACCTGAGCGCCGCGATCTCGTCGTCACGGGTGATGTCGACGGTTTCAATGGCGAGCCGCTCGTTCTCGACCGCGTGCAGGGGCGTGGGTTTCCCCTGGCGGCACGTCCCGATGACACTCCAGCCGCGGGCGAGGAGCTCCTCGACGATGGCGAGACCGAGCCCGCGCGAGGCTCCGACGATGAGCGCCGATTTCTGCGACGACATGTCTCTACTCTCCGACACGCACGCTCACGCGGACCCGACCGGACACGGACCGCTGCTCCGGGCCGTCGGGCTGCGCCTGAACCTCGACCTCGTCCTCACACGCCATGCGCGGTCTCCAACGAGGGGGCTACGGCGACACGCAGCGGTTGCTGGTCGCGTCGCACGGCACGCCGCCGCAGCAGTCCGTCGACGACGTGCAGGTCTGGCCGTAGAGCGCGCACGTGCCGCCGTCGCTCCGGTTGGCGCAGGTGCCGCTCGCGCTCCCCAGCGGCTGGTTGCACGCGGTCCCCGCGCAGCAGTCGCCGTCGGTGGTGCAGGCGCCGCCGGCCGCGGTGCAGGCCGCGCCCAGACACACGTAGGGCGGACTGGTTCGGCTGGAGTTCGGCACGCAGGGCGCGTTGTTGCAGCAGTTCGCGCTCGAGGCGCACGCCTCTCCGGGCCCGACGCAGAGGGTCGCGTGGCAGCGCGGGACGCCGTTCAGGTCCGCCACGCAGGTGTCCTGGTTGTTGCAGTTGCCCGAGCAGCATCCGCACGTGGCGTTGCACGACGTGCTCGCGAGCTTGCAGATCTCTCCATCGGGCAGGCAGCTCGAGGGGACATGGCAGAAGCCGATGGTGCTCGGCGGGGTGATCTGACACGTCGCCGGCAGCGAGGCGCCGCCCGGAAGCCCCGCCGATCCACAGCAGTCGGCGTCCTTCGTGCAGGTGTCGCCCACTTGGTGACAGCCGCTCGGCGTCTGGCACACCAGGAAGCCGTTCGGTCCGAAAGGCGCGCACAGCCCGCTGCAGCACCCGCCGCCGCAGATCGCCGCGCCCGTGCCGGCTTGGGCGCAGGTCTGACCGGCCGACGCGCCGCACAGCGTCCCTTCGACCTGGCAAGTGGCGTTGTTCATGACTGCGGCGCAAGTGCCCACCGCCCCGCCGTCGGCGAGGGTGCACAAGCCGCTGCAGCAGTCTGAGCCCTGGCGGCAGCTGTCGCCGCTCTGGGTGCAGCGCGACGCCGGGGCGCAGTAGCCGTCGGGCGAGCAGAAGCCGGAGCAGCACTCGCCGCACGCCGCGCAGGGGTTGCCCAGGGTGGCGCAGGTGGCGTTGAGCGTGGCGCAGGTGCCGGAGACGCACGAGCCGCTGCAGCAGTCGGCGTCGGCCGAGCAGGTGCTCGCGTCGGCGATGCAGGTGCACGCGCCGTGGTTGCAGGTGGCCGAGCAGCAATCGCCGTCGGCCGAGCAGGTGCCGCCGGGCGCGCCGCAGCTGGCGCCCGTGGATCCCGAGCTGCCGCTGGTCGAGCTGGTGGAAGAGCCCGAGCCGGTGGTGCCCGTGGAGCCCGAGCCGGAGGTTCCCGTGGAGCTCGAGGTGCCGGTGGACGTCGAGCTCGCGCTCGAGGTGGACGAGCCGGTGGAGCCGGCGCTGCTCGAGGTTCCAGATGAGGCGGTGCTCGACGTGGAGCCGGAGCTGCTCGAGCTGCTCGCGGTGGACGTCGTCGTGCTCGCGCCGCTCGAGCTGCCCGTGACCGAACCTGTCGAGGACGCCGTGCTGCTGGTGGACGTCGTGGTCGCGCCCGTGCCGCTGGTCGAGCTGGCGCTGCTACCGGATTTGGAGTTGCCGCAGCCCACGGAGAACAACAGCGCCGCCACAGCGAACGCCACCGAACCACGACGAAGCGACATGGTGTCCCCCGGAGTCCCTGCCGTCACGCACGCGTGGGCGGAGCCTCGATGGAGAGGCAGCATAGTCGAGAGGGTTCACCCTTCAGATGATGAAGTTGAGGAGCGCCGCCCCAGGGGCGCTCATCGTCGTGGAAGCCCTGGAGGTGCCCGGTCGCGTCGTCTCGCGGTCGGTGCGCCTTCACATCGCGCGACCCGAGCGCCGGGTCACGCTGAGCACCAGCGCTTGCCCGCATGGGGAGCAGGTGGCCGCAATCTCCGGCTCGATCAGCGGAGGCGCCTGGGTGGTGTGCCGACACGTGGGGCAGGAGAAGAAGGGCTGCCCCTCGGTGAGGTTGACGGTCTTCCGCTCGTCGGCTGCGAGGCCCGACGCGGCCGAGGCGGAAGCTGCGCCGTTCCCGCTCAACACTGGCCGCTCCCGGTCACGGTCTGTGCCGAGCCGCCCGGACACGTGAGATCGCAGGTGGAGCCGCTGCAGCTCACGCCGCACGAGGGCCCCGTGCACGTCACGTGGCAGGTCGCGCCGTTCGTGCAGGAGACGCTGCCGCTCTGCCCGACAGTTACTGTGCAGGTGGCGTGATCACAGTCGAAGCTGCCGCTCTCACCCATCGTCAGGGTGCAGGTGCTGCCGTCCTTGCAGCTCGCACTGCACGAGCCCTGGCAGGAGCCGCTGCACGTGTTCTGGCTGAGGCAGGAGAGCGAGGCGCTCTGGCCGGAGCCACCGCCATCTCCGCCACCCCCCGACCAGGTGCAGCTCGCGCCCGTCTGGCAGGTGCAGCTCGACGCCGTACAGGTGCAAGCGGGACCGGGACACGCGGAGCCCGCCTTGGTCGCGCCACCACATCCGCTTGCCGTCGACAGCATGGCCAGTGAAACCACGAGGAGCCCAGTTCTCACGTCGACCTCCAACCCACCGGCCCACTGCAGATACGACCGCGCGCCGCTGCCTTCGTACACATGGCGAAGACCGGGTCTGGATGCAGGAGTCGGCGGGCAGCTCCGGGTCGTGGCACTTCTTGTACCTCTTGCCGCTCCCGCACCAGCAGGGGGCGTTGCGGCCAGGCTTGGCGGCCCACAGGTACCTCGACGTCGGCGCGAGGCCGAATAGAGTGACGCCCTCCATGGCTGAACGTCGGTTCGAAGATCCCGAGCAACTCAAGGCCTGGCTCGCCGTGCGCTCGCGCGAGGCCGCGGGCGAGCTGCGCACCGAAGCGCTGGCCCTGTTCCAGGCGCTGCGTCCATTGCCCACCGGGGCCTCGCTTCCGCGCCGGCTTGGACATTCGCTCGCGCTGCCGTTCGCCCTCCTGGGCCACGTCTGGCGGAACCCGGCCCTGCGCCGCGCGTACCTGCGCGCGACCGTCCCGGTGGCGGCGCTCACGCTGCTCATCGGAATCGCCGGGGGGATCTGGTGGTACCGCGACCAGGAGCTCGACGCGGAGGCCCCCGACAAGGATGGCGTCACGGTGGTGATCGCCGGCAAGCCGCTGGTGCACCTCGTCGACCAGACCTTGAAGGCGCACGAGGCCGCGAAGGCCAAGAAGGCGGGCGCTCCCGACGCGGAGGACGAGCTCGACGAGGCCGCGCGGGACGTCGAGGTCGCGGCCGACGACGCCGAAGACGCGCGCCGTGCGCAGCAGCGGGCCAAGGTGGCCTGGGGCTCTGCGCTCTACGGTGCGCTGGTGCTGGTGGAGGCCTGCCTGCTGGCGCTCGCGCGCGACCACCAGGATCAGCTCACCCGCGCGGTGGCCCTGGCCTCGGGCGCGCCGCCCGATGATCCGGAGCGCACCCCGCGGATCCGCCTCGACGTCCGCTGGGTGCTCCGCAAGATCAAGCGCCGCTTCATCGGCCTGATGATCTTCACCTGCTGTCTGCTGCCCGCGACCGTCTTCGGCCCCTTCTTTGGTCGGTGGGGCGCCGCGCTGCTGACCTCCACGTTCGCCGTGGGCTGGGGCGCATACTGGGCGTCCGTGTTCGCGCTCGGGCGCAGCAAGCTGGCCTGGACCCATGCGCTCCCTGGCGAGCCGTGGTTCCTGCAGCTCGAGCAGCGCCTGGGGTCGCGCGCTTGGATGGTGAGCTGGTTCGGGCCGCGGCTCTACGTGCGCGTCCTCCGTCGGGTGACGCGCTCGGTGGCCCCGGCCACGCTGGCCTTCGAGCGCGCGCACGTCGAAGGCCTGGGGCTGGGCCTGGGACACGCCATCTGCGGACTGCCCGTGCTCAATGCGCTGACCCGACCGGTGTTCGCCGTGGCGGCGACGCACGCGCTCATTCCCCACCTGGTGGTGGAAGCCACCGAGGTCGCGCGCGGCGCGACGGATGATCCGAGCAGGGTGGCCTAGCCCAGGAATCGGTTGGCTCCGGCGTTGACGCGGACGCCGAGCGTCTCGTCGAGCGCATTCACCACCTCCAGGGGATGGCCGCTCGACCGGCCAGCGTCGGCTCCCAGCCGATGGGACATGCGTAGCTTGTTGGCAAGCCGCGCGGGCGCCAGCTTGAGCAAACGCATGACCGAGGGCAACGTCACCACCCAGCTGATCGAAGCGGCTCTCGAGCGCGCGCCACTCGGCATCTGCCTCTTCGACCCGCGTGGCGCGTTCCTGCACGCCAACGCGGCGGCCACCCGAATCCTGGGGATGTCCATCGAAGAGCTCCGCTCTGGCAAGCCCAGGGCCGACTGGAAGCTCACCCACTACAGCGGCCAGGCGATCCGGGTCACGAGCCTGCCCCATCACAAGGCGCTCGCCACGGGCGAGCCACAGTGCGCCGAGCTGCGTCTTGGCACCAACGGCCAGGAGCGAATCATCCTCGTCAGCGCCTTTCCGCTCCGGGGCCCCGACGGCTCGACGCTGGGCGTCGCCTCCTACTTCACCGAGGTCACCGAGGAGGAGCGGAGCAAGGAAGCGGCAGCGCGCGCCAACGCCAGCTTCAAGCAATTCGTGGAGCGAAGCCCAGATGCGATCGTGCTTCACCGGAACGGCAAGGTGCTCTTTGCGAACGAGGCCACGCTGCGCGGGCTCGGGTTCGAGAAGCAGGATGAGATCGTCGGGCGCTCCACCGCAGAGCTCACCCACCCCGACGACCGCGCTGCGGTGACGGCGCGCATCCGCGACATGATGGAGAAGGGCCACCCGGCCCCACTCCGCGAGGAGCGCTTCCTCGGCCGCGACGGGCGGGTGTTCGCGGCCGACACCTTTGCCATGCCCGTGGTCTACGACGGCCAGCTCGCCATCATGGCCATCGGCCACGATGCTTCGGAGCGCAAGCAGCTGCTGGAGGACCAGCGGTTGCTCCGAGCCGCGGCCCAACATCACGCCGCTGAGCTCCAGGCGATCCTCGACAACGTCACGAGCGGGGTGATCGTTTTCGACCTCACCGGGCGCATCACCCTGGCCAATCGCGCCACCGAAAGCGTCCTGGGTATCGAGCTGCCGCAGCTCGAAGACGAGCGCGTGGGCACCATCCTCGAGCGCATCAAGATGAGGGACCTCGAGGGCAACCCCGTGTCGTTCGCGCAGAGCCCGCTCCGGGCCGCGCTCCAGGGGCAGGTCCTCGAGAACGTCGTGATCCTCGCTCAGAACCCGCGGTCCGGACGCGATGTCTGGCTGAGCTTCAGCGCCGCGCCCATCCGCGACGGCCCCGGTTCGGTGGTCGCGGCGGTGGCCATCATCCGCGACGTCACCCAGCTGGTGCATCTCGATCGGCTCAAGGACCAGTTCATCCGCATCGTGGCTCACGAGCTGCGCACGCCGGTGGCCGTGATGAAGGTATCGGCCGAGATGGTCGGGCGGGTGCGCACGCCGGAGGCGAGGCAGCGGGGCATGGAGGGCATCAACCGCGGCGTGGAACGCATCGAGCGCGTCGTCGATGAGATGATCGATGCGCAACAGCTGATCATGGGTCGCATGGAGCTGCACCCGGAGCCCATCGAGCTTCGGGAATTGCTCCAGTCGCGGGTGGCGAAGCTGGCGCTCTCCCACCCACGCCACCCGCTGCACGTCGTGGGTCCGCCGCTCCGGGTCCAGGGGGATCCCGAGCGGATCCGGCAGGTGGTGGATCGACTCCTCGACAACGCCGTCCGGTACTCGCCCGAGGGTGGCCCGGTCGACGTCTCGCTGGAACGCGCGGGCGCCAGCGCCGTGGTGTCCGTCGAGGACCATGGCGTGGGCATCCCGAAGGAAAGACAGGACCGGATCTTCCGCCGCTTCTTTCGCGCCCACGCGGGCACCCGCGAAGACTACGGTGGACTTGGCCTGGGGCTCTCCATCTGCAGCGAGATCGTCGAGCGACACGGCGGTCGAATGTGGTTCGAGAGCGAGGAAGGCGTGGGCAGCAGTTTCCACTTCAGCTTGCCGATGGAGCACGAGGGCGAAGCAGCGGGGCACCGGGCGTGAGGGCCGTCCCGGCGGGCCGGAGCTCGCCTTCCACGTCGGACGTCAGAACACGCCCGGCAGCAAGCGCCACCTCGTCCGGCTCGCGTACTCGGCATAGCCGGCCAGGTCATTCTTCAGCACGCGATCCTCGATCGCCGTCCGAGTGATCAGGAGTGCCGCGCAGACAGCGGTGGGAACGAAGGCCCAGTACGAGTTCATCACCAGCGGGAACGCGAGCAGCGACAGGAGCATCCCGAGATAGCCGGGGTGTCGGAGGTAGCGGTACAGCCCGGTGTCGCACACGCGATGACCGCGCTCGGTCTGGACGCGCACGGTGCTCGAGAAGAACCGATTCTGCCGCTTCGCCACGGCGAACAGCGTCTGCCCCGAGAGCATCAGGGCGACGCCGACAAGCGTGACCCACATCGGCACGCGGCCCGACCAACCGAACCGACCCGAGTCGGCGCCAGCGACCACGAAGGTCACGAGGCTCACCAGGAGGTTCGCGCCCATCAGGCGCTTGTCCCAGGATTGCCCGGCGCCGGCATCCCGAGCCCGCTCCACCGTGAGGTCCGAGCCTTTGGGAAGGAGCGCCTGACTCAGCGTCGCTCCAACCAGCGCGAGCACCACGTAGAGCCAACCCTGCCAGTACGCGACCTTCCACGCGCCGAGGAACACGAAGCTCGCGAAGAGCAGGACGCCCGCGTAGCTCGCCGCGATGGCCTTGAGCTTCGTCATGGCGTCACGCCAACGGACGGCTCGCCCCCCGTCGGTACCGAGCGCGGCGACCCGATGCGCCACGAGCTCGGAGGAGCACCGGGCAATTTCAAGGGGCCCAGATCCGACGGTACCGCGCTCCATGAGCACGGGGAGCACTGGACTCTGCTTCTCGTGATTTCGCCCATTCGTGGCGACCTCACCCCGCGGAGCGACTTTAACATTGCGACGGCAAGCCTTCACGCGGGCCGATTCCCAAGCCATTTCGCCAATCATCTGCGTCGGGCAGTCGCGACCTGGTCGATGGCCGCGTGGGCCTCGCCCACTCACTCCGGGGCTCCGCGCCAGCGCGGAGGAGGCGCGAGGAGCGGTGATGCGCTCGAAGCAAATCGCGCATTCATCCCATCTCGCCCAGCGGCTTGAGCTGCTGATTCACCAGCTCCATCTCGCGCTCTTGCGGATCTCCTCGGCGCACGTGCCGTGGAAGGTCGCGTGGGCGTCCTCGAGCACGTTCAGGTTTGAGACCGGAACGAATCGAAGTGCCCCACGAGCAGGTGGTGGTTCTCGCGGGGTGCTGGGTCATCTGGGCTCGAGACCGGAACCTCTATTGTCTTGAGGATTTCCTCAGAACCTGACGAAGGCGATAGCGCTCGTCCAAGACTGCCTTGATTGCGTGCCGACGATCGGGCCACACGTCCGTGAGGAGCACGCTGGAGCGATCGTGAGTCCATTCCGCGATCAATGAATGGCCGGCCTCGCGGATGCCGCGGAGGTCGTCAGGCTCGAACGTATGGACGTCCGAGCCGCGCCAGATCCGCAAGGCGGCGTCCCCAGCCTCGACTCGATAGCTCACCCCTCGCTCTTGCCAGGAGAGCCGGTCCCCCTCCTTGCCGGGGAGCAACTCCATGTCGGGAGGAATCGTCGGACCTGGTTCACTGAGCAGGTTTCGAATCTTCATCTCCATCGCTGTCGCCTCCGATACGAAGATTCGCGCCACGATCACCACTTGCCAGCCTTGCACTTGCGCGACGATTCGTTCGGTGGCCAGCCAAATGGGTGGCGGTAGGTCGCCCCGGGCCATCCGCGGGCGAGCCTCCGTGACCAGCGACGTGACAGAAGCTGCAGGCACGAACTGTCGCCCGAGGTTGTGCGATCGCTTCCCGAAAACGAGGTACCCAGGAATCACACTGATCAATGTCTGTCGATCGATGTGAGAGCGAACGAGGTCCACGGCGAGCCCCGCGCCCAACGTGGCGACCCCGAGCACAGCAACGGCTGGCTTGAAGCTCGCGAGCCCGAGCAAGGTGGTCACGCCGCCAATGCTCGAGCCAAGGAAAGGAAGCTCCGAAGGGTCCACGCGAATCGAAAAGCCTCGGGCCTCGGATACGACGTCGAGCGGCGCGGGTTGTTTCCCACAAGCCATGCAGGGGCCTTTCGGCCGCTCGGGCACGAAGAGCGTCCGACAGCTGCGACAGCGAGCGAGCATTCTTCAGTCTTCGCTGGGAAATCGGGTGGGAACCGGCGGCTTCGCACCTTGACCTGAACTCACGCGCATCATGATTTCCGATGCGCAGAAGATCCGAGTGGAATCTCACAGGGTGGATCCCAGCGACGGGTCGCGAGCACCAGGGCCACGCGAGGTGCAGCGCTGCGGACCGGCCTTCTCCGAGCTGCTCATCTACCCAACGGGCTCAGCCGCTGGCTCACCAGAATCCGGAGTCCGGTGGCAGCTCCGGGTCGTGGCACTTCTTGTACTTCTTGCCGCTCCCGCACCAGCAGGGGTCGTTACGCCCGGGCTTGGCCGTCGCTCTGGCCGGCTCGCCACGGCGTCGCCGCGCCAGGTCCATGGAAGCCCGAAAGGCGGCTGCGTCCGCGCGGACGGCCTCGA
Organism: Deltaproteobacteria bacterium; assembly: GCA_018266075.1. Lineage (GTDB taxonomy): Bacteria > Myxococcota > Myxococcia > Myxococcales > SZAS-1 > SZAS-1. Next base: position 218,963 of record JAFEBB010000002.1, read on the forward strand.
GCTTCCGTCGCTCGGAGGGCGTGAGCTCGCCGCCGAGCTCTTCCATCGCCGCGGTGAGCTCGACGATCTCGGAGTTGCCCATCGGCCCGGCGTTCGGCTCGTACTCGATGAGCTCGAGCTCCCTCCGGATGAGATCGATCGCGCGCGGATCGTTGTAGTCGGCCAGCGCCATCGCTCCCAGCTCGGGCTCCCGAGCGAGCAGCTCGACGAGCACCGTGAAGATCCGCTCGTCCTGGACGCCGCTCGCGCCAAGCACCTCGCCCAACGCTCGCTGCCCGTCACCCGCGGTTGGCCAGCGCGTGAGGACATGCTCCACGACGGCGGGGCCGAGCTTCTTCAGGGCGTGGATGGCCTCGTTGAAGATGATCCACATTGAGTCCGAGGCAATGACGATCTCGATGAGCGCCGGAATCGCCTCGACCACCTTCAGCTCGCCGGCGAGCGTGACGGCGTGGGTGCCGCGGTCACCCAGGTGAGAGTCCTCGGCAGCGCGAATGGACTGGGCCTCGTGCTCCAGGAGCTCGGTGATCGCGGCGTGCGCGCTGGGGCCCATCGCCACCACGCGCTCCGAGATTTCGCCGGGGAGCTTCTCGGTGTCGGGGAGGAGGGCCTCGAGCTCGTCTGCCGTCATCGTCGGAGTCCAGTCGTTTGGAGGAGCTCGTCCCATGCCGACCTCAGGCCGTCCAGCTCCAGCGCGCTCTCGATCTCCCGGATCATGGCGTCGATATAGCCAACGTCGAGGCTCTCTCGGCGCTCCACGAGTACGCCTTCGATGTCCTCGAGATCGCGCGGCCTGCCCGCGATGAGCTTGGTGATCACCAGATCCTCGGGGCTGATCACGGGCACCTCGACGCCCCCGAGTCGAACCGGCGTCGCCCGGTCCATGAACTGCGCTTCCAGCCCGGTTCCAGCCAGGACGAGGTCGATGGGAAAGCCACCCGCGGTGGTGAGCGGAACGACTCGGGAGCGCCGAGCCAACTCAACGGCGTTTGCCTCGCGGGCGCGAAGGCCGAGCGCCTTTGCCTCGCGGAGCAACTCCGCTATGCGCTCTGGGTCTGCCTCCATGGTCACGTCGACGTCGGCGGTCGTTCGCGCGCGGCCCCAGAGCACTGCCGCTTGCGCGCCGAACAGGTACCACCGGACCCGGAGCACCTGGGTCAGAGCCCCCAGCGTGCGCAGAGCGTCCACGGGAGCCCCCGCGGACGGCACGGAGGATGGCCGCGACCCGGACGTGCGTCGCGAGGTCTTCGCGCCGCTCGGCTTCGCCCGGCCACCCCGGCCGGACCGACTGGATCCACGCGCGGAGCTCGTCCGAGAGCCGGAGCGCTTCTTCGGCGCCATGTTGCTCCTTCCACGCGCGGTGGCCGCGGGCCTTGAGCGCGGCGATCTGGCGCCACGGGCGATGGACGTAGGCCCTGATGTCTTCCGGATTCACGTGGGGATCCTAGCAGCCGGTTCAGGACCTGCGCAGGGACCAGCACACTCTGTATCTGAGGAAGGCTTCGGGGCTCCGTGCCCGTGGCGTGTGGGAGAGGGCGACAGGCCACTCAGAGGGACCGCCCAGGCGGTGACGCGGGGCCCGCGGCGAGCAGCAGGGGAAGGAGTCCCAGGGCCATGACCACCGCACTGTGGAGAGGTTCTGTCGCCCTTCGCCCTGGCCCCGAACACATCGAAGCCACTCGAGCGAGCGGCCGCTCAGGGCGTGTCCTACTTGGCCGGTGGCGTTGTCGTCGGCTTGCGGCTCGGCGGATTACCAATCGACGGATTCGTCTTCTCGACAAAAGAGCCGTTGCAGCTACGGACAAACCGTGACGTCGAAGTTGCCGACGGTGGCCGCTCCTCCGCTGGAGAAGTCCACGTCGTAGGAGCCCACCAGGCTGGGGCTCGTGGCCTGGAGCTGGACGCTCCCCGAGACCGCGCTCTCATATCCAAAGGGGTTGCTGGCATCGGACCAGTACCTCACCCAGCCCCAGCTGCCCGAGCCCGGTGGCCAGGCGGCGGAGTACGTGCCGGGCTGGGCCGTGGAGACGCTGACCTCCAGGAGCTGCATGGCGGGGAAGCTGCCCTGCAGCATGGAACAGGTGATGGCGTGGTCGGCGAGCAGCGCCGTCCCGCCGCCGGCGTCGTCGAGGTAGCCCAGCGCACCCTGCACCACGAAGGCGGGCGGACCGCCTTCGACCGACCCGGAGCCGTTGGTGCCGCCCGACGTGCCGGAGCCGGTGCCGGTCGAGCCGCCCGCGGTGGAGAGCGACCCACCGGTGCTGGTCCCGGTCGTTCCCGTCACGCCGCTGGTCCCGGTGCTCGCGACGCCCGTGGTCCCGGTCGTCGTGCCACCGAGGGTGGTGGCGCCGGGGCAGCTCGCCGGGAAGCAGAGGTTCGAGTGGATCGCCGCCGGCCCCGGGAGGCATGAGTCGCCCGCTCGGCAATCGGCGTCGCTGGAGCAAAGGCTCCCGCTGCAGAAGCTCCCGCTCGCGGTGCTCTCGCAGACCCCGCCGCCGCAGTCTGCGTCGGAGGCGCACGGCTGGCACTCCTGACAGCTCGAGCCCACGGGCATGCAGAAGCTGCCCACCGCCTGGCCTCCGGGCGCGGTGATCGGCTGGCACCGATCGCCCGCGCGGCAATCGGCGTTCGAGCTGCAGCCGGGCCCGGTGCAATACGGGCTGAAGCACACCCCACTGGCGCACGCCGCGTTCGAGCTGCACGAGGCGCACTCGCTGCCCGGACCTCCAGCGCCGGTCGACCCGGAGCTGCTCGTCGCGCCCGCCGTGGTGCCGGCCGTCGATGACGCGCCGGTTCCGTTGGTGCCACCGGGCGCAGTGCATTGCCCGAGCGCGTTGCAGCCCTGCGTCGACTCGCACGCGACGCACGAGGCGCCACCTCGACCACAGCTCTGGGCTTCGCTCCCTGCCTGGCACACGCCGGCGGCGTCGTAGCACCCGGTGCAGGTGTTCGGGCTGCGGGGGGAGCTGCACCCGGAGAGCAGCGCTCCCGTGGCTGCGAGCCAAAGGGCCAAGGTGGGGGCTTCGAGCTTCATCGCAGATCACCGCAAGGTGGGCGCGGAATCATGCCCGAACTGCGTCGCACCCGCCCATTCCTGCGGTTCTGGGGGGAGCCCCTCGGGCGCAGCGGCCTCATCCAGCCGCGTCCTCGCTCCCTTTTCGTCCTCTCGGACTGGCTCACCTCGCCGAGCCGCCGGACCCGCGCCCACCCGCTCCATCAGGACCGGTCTTCGTGGACCGACAGCTCCTTCAACCGGCGTTGCAAGAAGCGGCGTTCCGGCTCGTGGCGGGCAAGCCCTTCGGCCCGCCGGTAGGCCCGCGCGGCGTCGTCGCGCCGACCGAGCTGGCGCAACAGCTCGGCTCGGGCGGCGTGGAACAGGTGGTAGCCGTCGAGGTCGCGGACCAACGGATCGAGGCGCGCGAGGCCGGCCGCTGCGCCGTCCACCATGGACACCGCGACCGCATGGTTCAGCGCCACCACGGGCGAGGGATGCTCGTGGCGCAGCAACTCGTAGAGCTTCACGATCTGCGGCCAGTCCGTCTGCGAGGCGGTGGGCGCCTCGGCGTGCACCGCGGCAATGGCGGCCTCGAGAGACCAGCTCGACGGCGGCGCGCGTCGCAGTGCGCCCTCCACCAGCGCGATACCCTCCGCGATCTGGGCGCGGTCCCAGGTGCTGCGGTCCTGGTCCTCGAGCAGCACCACGTCGCCGTTTCGGTCCTGGCGCGCGTCCCGACGGGAGTCATGCAGCAACATCAGCGCGAGGAGCGCGTCGAGCTCCGGCGAGGGTTGCAACAGGGCACGAAGCAGGCGGGCCAGTCGTATCGCCTCGGCGCAGAGCCCGCGGCGGATGCTCGTGTCGTCATGCGCGGCCGCGTAGCCCTCATTGAACACCAGGTACACCACGGACATGACCGACTGCAGCCGCTCGGGCAGCTCGTTCGGCTCGGGCACGGCGTACGGGATCGCGGCTTCGCGAATCTTGGACTTCGCGCGCACCAGGCGCTGGGCCATGGTGGTGGGCGGCACCAGGAACGCGTGCGCGACCTCCTCGGTGGAGAGCCCGCACAAGGTGCGCAGGGTCAGCGCCACGTGCGCCTCAGGCGACAGCGCCGGATGGCAGCAGGTGAAGATGAGGCGCAGCCGCTCGTCGGGCACGCCCTCCTCATTCTCGAACGGCACCGCCGACTCGGCCGGCGGTTGCTCGGCGAGCTTCTGTTCCAGTCGGGCGCGCCGGCGCACGCGGTCGATCGCCTTGTGGCGGGCGGTGCCATACAGCCAGCCCAGCGGGTTGCGCGGCGCAGAGACCGACCATGCGGCGACGGCCTCGGCGAACGCCTCCTGGAGGCACTCCTCGGCGAGGTCGAAGTCGCCGAGCGCCCGGATCAGCGCCGCGAGCAGGCGCCCCCACTGCTCGCGGGCGATTTGCTCCAGGACGGTCACGAGAACGTCATGATCGGCCGCACCTCGATGCTGCCGTACTGGGCAGCGGGGATCTTCGAGGCGATGTGGATGGCCTCGTCGGCGTCCTTGGCCTCCACCAGGTAGTAGCCGCTCAGCTGCTCCTTCGTCTCGGCGAAGGGCCCGTCGGTGGTGAGCCGCTTGCCGTCGCGCAGGCGAACCGTGGTCGCGGTGGCCACGGGCTTGAGGGCATGGCCGCCCAGGATCTGGGGGGCGAACTCCTTGCCGAACTTGCCGTAGTCCGCCAGCTCGGCCTTGTCGTAGCCCTTCGCCCAGCGCTGCTCGTTGTCGTAGATGATCAAGAGGTACTTCATGTCGATTCTCCTTGGCGGCCGCGCCGCCGGTGGGTGCCTCAACTTGAAGTCGAACGGCGCTCGCAGAGATCGACATCACTCGAATTCGGGTGTCAAGGCGGGTGCTTGGGCGTCGGTGGCCGCGCGACCGGGTGCCAGCTCGGTCGGGTGTCGGCCGCCGGCCCGTCACTCGGTCTGCGTCGTGACCCGCGCGAACACGCTGTCGGGATCCACCGGAGGGCCGACCGTCCAGTACGTGTCCTGGCTCGAGGATTGGGCCACGCAGGTCCCACCGTCGAGCGTGCAGACCGTCGGGTCGGTGTACGTCCCGGTGATGGGCTTCACGCCCACCACGGGACTCGAACCGCCCGGACCGAAGTCGAGCGCGTACGCCGGC